>CANKGI010000009.1 GCA_947481365.1 Bacteroidota bacterium
GGTTGGTTTACCAAGTATTAAGTATGATATAAATCTCATTAGTATGTTTGGTACAAATCGTTATTTTCGCTTCACTAAAAACTTAAATATAAAAAATTAATGAAATACGTTGCACTTAATGATCTTCATGCTTCTTTGGGAGCAAAAATGATTGAGTTTGCAGGCTACAATATGCCTGTGTTGTACACCAATTTAATTCAAGAGCATTTGGCTGTTCGCAATTCGGTTGGCGTTTTTGATGTTAGCCACATGGGCGAGTTTATGCTTAAAGGTGATAAAGCTTTAGATTTAATACAATCGGTTACTTCAAATGATGCTTCTAAATTATTTGATGGCAAAGTTCAATACAGTTGTTTGCCAAATGATGATGGCGGTATTGTTGATGATTTATTGGTTTATCGCTACAGCGAAACCGAATATTATTTGGTTGTTAATGCATCAAATATCGAAAAAGATTGGAACTGGATTACCAAGCACAATACTTTTGGTGTTGAAATGGTAAACATGAGCGATGGCATGAGTTTACTGGCAGTTCAAGGTCCGAATGCAATTAAGGCATTGCAAAAACTTACAGCTGTAACTCTTTCTGAAATGGAATATTACACTTTTAAAATGGGCGAAATGGCCGGTATTAAAGATGTCATTATTTCGAACACCGGATACACCGGAGCTGGAGGTTTTGAATTGTATTGCGATAATAAAGATGTACGTAAATTATGGGATGCTGTGTTTGAAGCAGGAAAAGAATTTAATATTATTCCTGTAGGTTTAGGTGCCCGCGATACATTGCGTTTAGAAAAAGGTTTGTGTTTATACGGACATGATATTAATGATACAACTTCGCCAATCGAAGCTGGTTTAGGTTGGATTACTAAGTTTACCAAAACATTTACCAAATCTGATTATCATAAAGCCATTAAAGAAAACGGACCAACAAAAAAATTGGTGGGTTTTGAAATGGTTGAGCGTGGAGGTATTCCTCGTCAGCACCACATTATAAAAGATGCTGCCGGAAATGCCATTGGCGAAGTAACCTCTGGAACTCAATCGCCATCGTTAAACAAAGCCATTGGTATGGGTTATGTTAAAACCGAATTTTCAAAAGTTGATTCCGAAATTTTTATCGAGATACGCGAAAAGCAAGTAAAAGCTAAGGTTGTAAAAATTCCTTTTTTATAATACATGCTAAATAAAAAAGAGAGCGTAATGAGTTTGCATATGCAATTTGTGTTTGTAAAATTGATTACGCTTTTTTTATGTTTTATGGGTTTTGTTTTTTCGGCAAGTGCACAAACAGACGATACCGAAATAAAAAAAGATTTTACAAAAGTTAAACCTGGAATGAGCGAAGCGCAGGTTAAAAAAGTAGTTGGCAATCCCGAAATTATTGATAGGTTTAAAACCGTTAAACGAGGAACAAAAGATACCTCAACTTATTGGCGCTATGAAAATAATCTGACCATTATTTTTAAAAATCATTACGTATTAGGGCTCGAAAAAAATCATTCGGTAATATTACAAAGTGTGCAGGAGTGGGCCGATCCTAAAAATAAAGACAGTCTTATTTTATTGTATAAGTAAATTTTAACAACTTAGTTTTCCCGCAGAAGGCGCAGATTTTCGCAGAAGAAATAAATCTGTGTAATCTGTGGCGAGTTATTTTTCCCGCAGAAGGCACAGATTTTCGCAGAAGATAAAACCTGTGCAAATTTTGATATAGATGAAATAATATTTTATTTTCGAGAAACATTATCTTACTTATATTATGAAAGCAGTTCTATTCATTATCAGTATAATTATAACTACATGTCTTTACTCACAAAATAAACCACAAGCCAATTTACATTTAATAAAAGTTGGGATGTCTAAAAGTGAAGTAGAAAATATAATAGGTAAACCCAATAAAATAGACCCATATGTAACCTTAGTAAAAGGAACAAATGATACAACAACATATTGGAATTATTTACCCGAGCAAACTGTTCAATTTACCAATGGAAAAGTTTCGGCAATTGAATTTGATAAGAATGGAATGAAAGAGAGATGGAATAATGCCTCTAGAAAGAAAAAAGCTGATTCGTTGAATTTGGAAAAATAGTCAATGAAATATGTACTCTGCATTAATTGATTTTCATCAGAATTTACCCTTACCTAGTATTTATTAATTCTAATGAGTTTATAATTGTATAATGGGCTCATCCAAAATGAAAAAATCAATAGAAGTAATTCTTTCACCGGCATTATTAAAAAATTACGAGTTAAAAGGAAAAACTGTTGTTATCATCGATATACTTCGTGCTACAACTTCAATTTGTGTGGCATTTCAAACAGGAGTAAAAAAAATAGTACCGGTATCAACACCCGAAGAATCGATGATGTTCAGAGATTTTGATTTTTTATGTGCAGCCGAAAGAAACGCCCAAAAAGTGGATGGTTTTGATCTAGGAAATTCTCCGTTTGAATACCAAAATCCTTTGTTAAAAGATGCCTCGATAGCAATGACCACAACAAATGGTACAAAAGCCATTAAACTATCGAAAGAGTCAGGTGCAGCAAAAATAGTAATTGGTGCGTTTTTAAATTTGCAGGCATTAAGTGATTATTTAATAAAAGATAATAATGATGTGGTATTGTTATGTGCTGGATGGAAAGATAAAACCAACCTTGAAGATACATTATATGCAGGTGCGGTTGTTAAAAATATTAAAGAGCATTTTGAAATTAATTGTGATTCGGCTTTAATGGCCGAAACTATATATCAGGTTGCCGAAAATAAACTCGAGGAAGTTGTATTACAATCGTCACATGCCAAACGTTTTAGTTTGTTGCATGGTAATTTTGATGATGTGAAGTTTTGTGTGCAAATAAATACGCTCGATATTATTCCTATAATGGTAGGAGAGTATTTGGTAAAGATGAATCAGCAATAAAACTATTTCAGCTTTTCATTTTGTTTATGTCGCTGGGCATCACGAATTGTTTTCTTCTCTAAATTTTTTTGCAAGGCTTCGGTTAAATCAATACCAGTTTGATTTGCCAAACAAATTAATACAAAAAGCACATCAGCCATTTCATCTCCTAAGTCAACGTTCTTATCCGATTCTTTAAAAGATTGTTCGCCATATTTACGAGCCATAATTCTGGCAACTTCGCCAACTTCTTCCATTAAAATGGCGGTATTGGTTAATTCGCTGAAATATCTAACACCATTTGTTTTTATCCAGTTATCAATTGTTTGTTGAGCTTCGTTTATTGTCATGGTATAATTGTCTATTTTTTTTGTACGATGTGTATTTAATATTATCCAATTAGGTAAATATTCAATTATTTAGATTTTGTAGTAATAAAATAAATCACTGAAAATCAGTTAGTATAATAATATCTTTGGGCATATGCCGTGTTTGGCATTATTGTTTCATATATGGTTGCATACTTTTTTCATTATAAAATTCAAAGCCGCCAGTAACTAAAGTTCTGGCGGCTTTTCAATTTATATCTTCAGGAGTAAATCTCCATTCATCATCAATTATTCAGCAGACGTGCAATTTCATCCAAATCGGGAGTAACAATAATTTCAATTCGTCTGTTTTTCTTTCTTGCTTCAGGCGTTTTAGCAGGATCTAAAGGAAAATACTCAGCACGACCCGATGCAATGAAACGTTTGGGAGAAACAAACCCTTGCAATTGTAAAAGCCTCACAACCGAAGTTGCTCTAAGTACACTAATATCCCAATTATCTTTATATGGTTTTGTTTTGCTCTTAAATGGAATATCATCGGTATGTCCTTCAACCGTAAGGTTAGTGGTTGTATCAATGTTTAAGACTTTACCAATTTGAAGCAAAGCAATTTTTCCATCAGGGTTCACATCAATTTGCCCCGATTTAAAAAGCAATCTTTCATCAAGCGAAATATAAACCTTACCACCAACCACATGAACATTTACTCCTTTATCTTTAAATCCAACCAAAGCAGCAGTTAATCTGTCGCGAGTAACTTTCATTATCGAATCTTTGCGGTATAGCAATGCTTCGAGTTCGGCAATTTTTTCGGCAGATAATTTTAAGCGTGTAGAGCTTGTAGTAAGTTGAATATTGAGAGAAGAAATATTTTCTTTGAGTTTAGATTTTTCGGCTTCAGCAAAATTCATAAATGAATGATACGATGAATCAATAAATCCTGAATCTTTTCTGAGTCGTTCAATTTCTATTAGTAAAAGTTTCCAATTTTTATCATTTACAGATGTTCGTTGTTTTTGTAATTGATATTGCCCATCGGCATAAACCCACAATGCATACATATCGTTGTATTTCTTTTGAGATACACAAGAACCCAGCAACAATAAAAGTGAAAATAAGACAATGAATTTTATACGCATGAAAAACGATAAGGCTTTTCAAATATACATGTTTGAAAGAAAAATAAAACCTGAAATAAATGAAAGGGTAATTAGTAGGAGAAATTAAACGTCAATTTCTTCGTTTGCCGAATTGAAGAATTTATAGTCACCGTAATGGAATGAGGTAACCGGAGTAACTTTAACAAAACGTTTGTATTTCACTGCCCATTGGAAACGTTTCGATTTTAAAAATCCTTTTGTAATAAATGCGGCAATGTATGGATGAACATGTAGGTTGATGCCTTTCATGTTCATATTATGAATAAGGTATTTGAGGCGATTTTCAATTTCATCCATCAGTACAACACTCGAAGCAATTTCGCCTGAACCTTTGCAGGTAGGGCATTTTTCGCTCACTTCAATTTTCATTTGAGGGCGAACACGCTGACGGGTAATTTGCATCAGTCCGAACGGACTCATTGGAAGAATTTTGTGTTTAGCACGATCGGTGCTCATTTCTTCCCTCAATTTTTCGTAAACTTTTTTTCTATTGCCAGGTGTTTTTAAATCAATAAGGTCAATTACAATAATTCCACCCATATCGCGAAGCCTAAGTTGGCGGGCAACTTCGGTAACTGCTTGAAGGTTTACTTTTAATGCATTTTCCTCTTGATTAATTTCTTTACCAGCAGTGCTTCCACTGTTTACATCAATAACATGTAAAGCTTCGGTATGTTCAATAATTAAATAACAACCACCTAGAAAATTAACTTCTTTTCCAAAAGAGGCTTTTATTTGTTTATCAACGCCAAGGGCTTCAAAAATGGGAGCTTTACCCGAGTAAAGTTTTACAATCTTTTCGAGTTCGGGAGCTTTAGCCTTGATGTATGTTTTTAGCTGATTATATAATAATGAATCGTTAACATGAATAGCAGAGAAATCGTCATTCAATAAATCGCGAACCAAAGTTAATGTTCTGTCACTCTCACCTAATATCTTTTGTTTAGGTTCGGCAGTTTTTAATTGCTCACAAAGAGTTTCCCATTTTTTGGTAAGGTCTTGCAAATCTTTGTGCAACTCTTCAACACTTTGGTCTTCGGCTACAGTTCGCACAATTACACCAAAGTTTTGAGGCTTTATACTCTGAACAAGTTTTTTTAAACGATTGCGTTCATCTTGCTTAACAATTTTTTTGGATACAGAAACACCTTCATCAAAAGGCATTAAAACAACAAATCTTCCGGCAAGCGAAAGTTGTGCTGTTAATCGAGGTCCTTTATTAGAAATGGGTTCTTTCGAAACCTGAACAACAACCTGCTGAAATCGGCTAAGGATATTTCCAATCTTACCCGTTTTTTCAATATCATCTTCGTTTTCTTCTTTACGAGGCCAAATACTTTCGCGGGTATTATTTTTAACAATTTTAGTAAACTTAACGAGAGATTTTATCTGTGGTCCAAGGTCTAGGTAATGCAAAAAAGCATCACGTTCGTGTCCCACATCCACAAAAGCAGCATTAAGCCCGGGCATGATTTTATTCACGCTTCCGAGATACACATCTCCTACGGCAAAATTGTTGTCGGCTTTTTCATGATGTAGCTCAATGAGTCTCTTATCATGCAATAACGCAATTTCAATTCCTCCGCTGGGATGACTGTTAATAATCAGTTCACTACTCACAATTGAGACGAATTAAATGAAGATTCGGTTCAGTATAACTGAACTTTTTTGAAATAATAATGCGTAAGAAATTATTTTTTCTTATGTCTGTTTTTTCTTAGACGTTTTTTACGCTTGTGAGTGGCTATCTTATGACGTTTTCTTTTTTTACCGCTTGGCATATTTTAAGTATTTTTAAGTTGATTAATTAAAGCTTCTATTTCTTTTTTTGCCTTATTGTCTTTTAATAATGATTTGCATGTTTCATAAGATTTCAGAGCTTTCTCTTTATCTCCTGATTTTGCATATACTTCGGCAAGGTAATAATAATAATCCGGGTTAAAAGGCTCTAAAGATATTAGTTTCAAAAACCGTACTTCGGCTTTATCCAATTGCCCCGACTGTATTGATAACATGCCAAGTGTAAAAATAGCTTGTATGTTATTTGAATCGGAGGCTATAATTTCTTTTAAGGTTTTAACGCCTTTCATTATATCCTTGTCGATTTGAATGTATAAAATGCCCAATGCATTTTTTGCTTCCTCATCGGTTGAATCATAGGTTAACACTTTTTCAAGTGCTTTTTCGGCTTTTGCAGCAGCAGCAGATTGTATATTACTATCGTTGCTGATACTTGCCGTATTGTAAAATTTCATTCCTGCAACTTTCCAATTCTCCTTGTTTGGTTCGGCCTGGGCTAAATCAAATGCATAATGTGCCGATAAAAAAGGATATCCAAGTGAGTCCCACATTCTAGTTAATGTAAATAAACTAACTTGGTCGTTGCTATTTTTTTCTAACTGAATGAATTTGCTTTTCAACTCAGCTGGAATTTTGTTTCTACTTTGCTCTAAATACGACTGAAAATTAAATTCACTTTTTTTCTCAACTGCTTCGGATGTTTTTACTACCGAAGATTTATAGCCCAAGTAAAATAGGATACCTATAATTAAAAGGACTGATAAAATGAGTGTAAATTGTTTTCCTGCCAATTTAACTATGCTTTAGCCGAAAGTTTTGCAGCTTTTGCTTTTACAGTTTCGCTTTTCTTGATTTTATCAACAAAAGTTTTTGCAGGCTTGAAGCTAGGAATATAATGTTCGTCAATTACCATTGCCGTATTTTTTGAAATGTTACGTGCAATTTTTCTTGCTCTTTTTTTAATGATGAAACTTCCAAAGCCACGGAAATAAACATTTTTTCCTTCGATCATTGAAGATCTAACTACTTTAAAAAAAGATTCAACTGTTTCTTGAACGTGTGCTTTTTCAATTCCTGTTTTTGTTGAAATTTCTGCAATAATCTCTGCTTTTGTCATTTTGTTATTATGTTATTTATGTCTGTTTATAATTTATAAGTCAATCACTTACTTACTGATTCCCCCAAAACGCACTTCGGGGGTGCAAATGTAACTATTTCAAAATAAAATCAATACCTACTCAAAAAAAAATATTGAATATGTATTTTAGCGGCCTCATGCAGGTTTCAAAAGAGATTATCAAATGGTATAAAATTAACAAGCGTAATCTGCCGTGGCGCGAAGAAACCGACCCTTTTAAAATTTGGTTGTCGGAGGTTATTTTGCAGCAAACACGCGTTGAACAAGGACTACCTTATTATCAGAAATTTACTCATCGCTATAAAAATATTAGCCAACTTGCTAATGCAAAAGATGATGAAGTGATGAAACTGTGGCAAGGACTCGGGTATTATAGTCGTGCTGTAAATATGTTAAATACTGCCCGAATAATAGCAAAACAACACAAAGCTGTTTTTCCCAGAACATATGATGAGTTGATAAAACTCAAGGGAATAGGTCCTTATACAGCTGCTGCAATTGCCTCTTTTGCTTACGATGAACCAAAAGCTGTTGTGGATGGTAATGTTTATCGTGTTCTTTCGAGATTGTTTGAAATTGAAGAAGCAATAAATTCATCAAATGGGAAAAAAGTTTTTTCGGCATTAGCTGATGAAATGCTCAGTAAAAAAAATCCAGGTATTTATAATCAAGGAATAATGGAACTTGGAGCATTGGTGTGTAAACCCCGAAATCCATTGTGTGAAGAGTGTCCTGTAAGATTATTTTGCAATGCCTATAAAAATAAAACGATATATAATTTCCCGGTAAAAAGTAAAAAAGCAAAACCACGTGAACGATTTATTGCTTATTTTTTGGTTGATCAGAAAGAAACAACTTTTATTAAACAACGCTTAGGTAAAGGCATTTGGAAGGGATTGTACGAACTTCCCAATATCGAATTGGAGCAAATGGCAGAAATAAATCATTTGATCAATACCGATGAATGGAAGTGTCTTTTTGATGAGAGCAAAAAGATGAATATCGAGCAGATATATCAGGCAAAACATCAGCTTACTCATCAAACTATTTTTGCGCATTTCTATAAAATCACCTCTTTACAAAAAATAATTATAAAAGATAAATTGTGTAAAAGCGTAAAACAAAGTGACCTCAAATTATATGCGGTGTCGCGATTATTTGATAAGTTTTTAAATTATCTTAACTTGCATTCGAATCAATAAATAATGGCAGTTAACAGAGTAATTTTATTAGGTAATCTAGGTAAGGATCCGGAGGTGAGATATCTTGATAAAGATAAAGCTGTTGCACAACTAAGTATTGCCACTAGCGAAACTTATACCGACCGAAATGGTGAAAAGCGCATTGATACCGAATGGCATCATGTAGAGATGTGGGATGCAATGGCTATTACTGCCGAAAAATATCTGAAAAAAGGAATGCAGGTTTATATCGAAGGGAAAATCAAATCGTATAAATGGAGAGATAAGGAAGGGAACGAAATTTCGGGTAAAAAAATAAGAGCTACTTCGATGACATTATTAAATAATAGCCCGAAAGGAAACGATACAGAAGTTGAAATACAACATCATACTCCGGCAAATTCAGACAGTAATAGTTTAACCGATGACTTACCGTTCTGACATGTTTAACTTAATCAAATAATTTTGGAAAATATATCAGGAGAACCTCCCGCTAATATGCCTTTAGGAATAATGATGCTTATTAGATCAACACTTGTAACAGCAGATATTATAACTGTTGTAGTTTGTTTGGTAGTAATCGTTTTATTCATTGTTTTTTCGGCATTGGTGTCGAGCTCTGAAAATGCTTTTTTCTCACTTACCAAAGCACAGATTGAAGAGTTAACCGAAGGGAAAACACGTAAATCAGAGTTCTCTTTATTTTTATTAAGCAACCCCAAAAAACTACTGGCAACCATATTAATTGCCAATACTTTTGTCAATATCGCTATCGTAATGGTTTCGAGTTTGATGTTCGAAACGGTATTTGATTTTGGAACCAATCATATTTTTGGTGTGATACTCGAACTTACGCTAATTACCTTCTCTCTTGTATTACTTGGTGAAGTTTTGCCTAAAATATATGCAGCGCAAAACAATATTCAGGTTGCCAGTTTTATGGCAGCACCTATGTATTTTTTGAGTAAGGCGTTTAAACCATTTGTGTATGTTTTGGTAAAATCAACATCAATTATTGATAAACGTATTACACGTAAAGGGCACACCATTTCGGTTGATGAACTTACACATGCAATAGATATTACTGCCGAAGAAGAAACAACAGAACAAGAAAAAACAATTCTTAAATCGATTGTGAATTTTGGTAATATCAACGTGAAACAAATCATGCATCAGCGACCTGATATTTCTGCAGTTGAGGCTGATATTAATTTTAAAGAACTGATCAATAAAATTACCGATTGGGGTTATTCTCGTATTCCTGTTTATCGAGAAAATTTAGATAATATTATCGGTGTTTTATACATCAAAGATTTACTTCCACAACTGCAAAATACGGATGAGTATAACTGGCTTTCATTAATTCGTAAGCCATATTTTGTTCCTGAGAGTAAGAAGATTGATGACTTATTAAAAGATTTTCAGCAAAAGCGTGTTCATGTTGCCATCATAGTTGACGAGTTTGGTGGAACATCAGGTATGGTTACCATGGAGGATATTTTGGAAGAAATTTTTGGTGAGATTAATGATGAGTTTGATGAAGATGAAGTTTCGCATCTACGTATAAACGAAAATACATATGTTTTTGAGGCCAAAATGCTGATAAACGATATGTGCAGGTACATGGAAATTGATGCAGATACTTTTGAAGAAATACGAAACGATGCAGATACGATAGGAGGAATGTTGCTTGAGTTATCGGGCGATTTACCTTCACTTGGCGATAAATTAACATACAAGCATTTTACTTTTCATGTTGAAGGAGTAGATAAGCGAAAAATAAACCGCGTAAAAGTTATAGTAGAACCGATAATTGACGGGGAGGAGGAATGAGAAAATTACGTAAGATAAATGATGATGTTAGATTTTTGATTTTCGATTTACGAATTGTGACGTTGATTTTTTTATCCTTCTTTATTCTTTCTTGCCAATCCGATTATACCCCAAAACCAAGAGGATTTGAACGCATTGAGTTTCCAAAGAAAGCATACAAACATTATGTTTCCGAATGTGGTTACAGTTGCGATATTCCGGTTTATTCAAATGTGTTTCCTGATGAATATCCGGGTGCAGATAAATGCTGGTATAACTTGGTTTTCGAACCTTTTAGTGCAACATTACACTTAAGTTATAAGCCAATAAAAAACCAAGAAGATTTGATCAAGATGACTGAGGATTCGAGAACGTTGGTTTACAAACACACCATCAAGGCTGACGAAATTTATGAGACATTCATTTCAAATCAATATTTGCATGGAATGTTGTACGAGTTAAGCGGAAATACTGCTACAAATTTTCAATTTTATGTTACCGATAGCGCTCACCACTATCTAAGAGGTGCATTATATTTTAATGTTAAAACCAACAACGATTCGGTTGCACCAGTGTTAAGTTTTATAAAATACGATGTGATAAAAATGATCGAATCGTTGAGGTGGAATGAACAATAATTTATTGTTCCAAATTATTAAGCGCAGCTTTCACTTTCTGCGTAATTCCCGATTTGTATTCATAATTTTTGTAGGCAAGCGCTTTTTCTAAATACTGAATAGCTAAATTTTTGTAGCCAAGTTTTTCGTAAATTAAACCAAGCTGAAGACAAGAGTTTGGTGCAAAATAATTACCAGAAATATCCGATTCGTCAATGGTACGCTTATACAATTCGATAGCTTTAGCAATCTTGTTGCTTTCGTGCATAATTCTTCCGTAACGATAATAATATTCTATCTTCTGGTAATCTGTTTTCAAATCCTGAAGTTTAATATTTTGCATCATTTCTTCGGCTTGCATGTAGTATCCTCCATCAAAAAGTAAACGAGCTTTTAAAATTCCGGTATTAGGATAAATTCCTGCAGCACTTTCTTTTTGTGCGTTTTTATCTTCATCACTATTTAGTGCGCCATATTTTCCTGCAAGCCCTCGGTAGGTGGTAAATTTTAAGGTGTCGCCCTCAAGAATGTAATACCACGAAAGCCGCTTGTATGCATCTTTCACAAAATTCTGACCTTTATAAAATGTTACAAATTTTTTAAAATAGATTTCTGCATCTTTATCAAGTTTGTTCAATTTTGCAACGCCCGTAAAATATTCCATCATATAAAAAGGTGTGTATTCATTTCCCTTTGGACGATGTATGCAAGCAATAATCGCATCATCGTTGTGAGCACATTTTATACCCGCAAATGCACGTAAGTATGAACTGAGTAAATTGGTTTCATAATTTCCGGTTACACTTTCACAAAATTTCCAGCAATCTTTTTTCTCACCAAAATTGAGTAACAAAAATGTATAATAAAACTCAGCGCTTTGCTTTTCTATTTCCTGCTCTTGTGTCACATTTTTTTGATCAAGAAATAATTTAATGTCTTTCAGTCCTTCATTAAAATTTCCTTTCATTCCAATTACATTTAGAATCCATTTAAAGTTGTCGGGTATTGTTCCTAATACAGCTTTAAGCATTCCCAAACTTTTTTTGTTTGGCGTAAACGATGGATATTTTTTTGAGTTTTCGGTAAGTAATTGGTAAGCTGTTCTGAATTCGAAAGCTGCTGTAATAAATTCCTGATTAAATGTTCTCGATAAAGCCCAGTGTAAATTTATTTCGGCTTGAGTGTATAAAAAATAGGGAGAATTTTGATCAGCATTTTTGATGCGATCTATTCGTGTCGTTTTATTTTTTTCGAGCTTATGTAATTCTTCTAATTGCTGATTGGTGATGAGCGTGTAGTAATCGATGTAATCATCAAGGTAATCAGTAAATGTATTTTGAGGATTTTGTTTATGCTCGTTTATAAGTATCGCTCTGGCTTTATCGAGTTTTAAAATGCTAATATTTTTTTGAGCATCGATACAATTTTTTGAAAATGAAAATTCATTGGTGGTTATAGTTGCCGTAACAAAATGGGCATAAAAAAAGAGCAGAATACATAAAAGTCTTCCTGCTCTTTTCGGGAAATTCATCATCGTATTTATCAGAAGCTAACTTCTTCTGCAAGTTGGTTATCAACCAATACTCTACCGCAATGTTCGCAAACAAGTATTTTTTTACGTTGTTTAATATCTGATTGTTTTTGAGGTGGTATTTTGGCAAAGCAACCTCCGCACGAATCTCTAATAATCATTGCTACACCAATACCGTTTTTTACACTTTTTCTGATTCGCTCGTAAGAAGTATATAAACGTTCTTCAGTAACAACAACAGCTTTCGAACGAATTTTCATCAAATCTTTTTCCTCTTTCTCTGTTTCTTCAACAATTGTATCAAGCTCAGCTTTTTTGTTTTTTAGGTCGAGTTTACGTCCTTCAAGCTCAACTGCAAGTGTTTCAAGAGATAATTTTTTCTGTTCAATTTCGAACTGAAAATTCTTGATACGTTTTTCGGCAGCCTGAACTTCGAGTCCTTGAATTTCAATTTCTTTATTCAATGCCTCAAATTCACGATTGTTTTTTACGTTATCGAGTTGTTTTTCGAATTTTTTAGAAAGGGCTTTTGAGTCAACAATTTTTGATTTGTTAGCCGAAATGCCTTCTTCTTGCTGTTTTATTTCAGCTGTAATATTTGTTAAACGAGTTTCAAGTCCTGCAATTTCATCTTCCAGGTCTGATACTTCCATAGGAAGTTCACCACGAACCGATTTCAATTTATCAATCTTCGAATCGATTACCTGTAATTTGTACAAGGCCTTTAATTTTTGTTCAACACTGATATCTGTAGCTACCGCCATATGTTAAAAATATTTAATAGGATTAGTATTTAATTCTGTTAAAAGGACGGCAAATGTATGGAATTTTTCGAGAATTATATCTCTTAACAATTCTTTAGTAAAAATTTCGCTCTCATAATGTCCAATGTCAGCAATCATAAGGGTTTTCTCGGCATCAAAAAAATCATGATATTTTACATCGGCAGTTACAAATGCATCTGCATTTTGATTTAATGCCGATTTTATCAAAAAGCTACCCGAACCACCACAAATAGCAACACGTTTAATTTCCTTTCGGTTTGTTTGGGTAAAACGTATGCATTCCAAATTCATTTTTTGTTTAAGAAAGGTAAGAAAATTTTCAGGAGTTACGCTGCTTTCGAGCTCTCCAATTACTCCGGCACCTATTAAACTGTTTTCATTCGAAAGCGAGAATATATCGTAGGCAACTTCCTCGTAAGGGTGTGATGTCAATAAAGCCTGTGTGATTTTTGTTTGAAGGTGAGACGGGAAAATAACTTCTAACTTATTTTCCTTTTCATGATGCAATTTTCCTAAGGATCCTGCAAACGGATTGCTTTTTTCATTTCCTCTATAAGTTCCTGTACCTTCAGCATAAAAACTACATTGGTCGTAGTTGCCAATATTGCCTGCTCCAGCATCAAATAAGGCTGCACTCACTTTTTCTAAATGTGCAACAGGAACATAAGTGGTTAGTTTTTTTAGTAATCCGGTTTTAGGCTCAAGTATGCGCAGGTTTTTTAATCCAATTTTATCGGCAATTTTTTTGTTCACTCCGTTGTGTACATTATCGATATTGGTATGTATGGCATAAATAGCAATATCATTTTTTATGGCTTTAATAATCGTTCGTTCCACATAATTTCGTCCGGTTATTTTTTTTAGTCCACTAAAAATGATGGGGTGATGCGCTACTATTAAGTTACATCCTCTACTTATCGCTTCGTCAACTATTTCTTCTGTACAATCGAGTGTAATTAATACCGAAGTAATTTCGGTTTCAGGATTACCTGTTAGCAACCCAGCATTGTCGTAGGATTCCTGGTACGAAAGAGGGGCAACACTTTCAAGGTGTGCAGTAATATTTTTTATTTTTAACGATGTGTTACTCATAACAGTTTCAATATTAATAAAGATTTTAGCAAACTCATCACAGCTTTTTTGCATCTTGCGTTATAATTAATTTTAATCAATATGGAAGAATTAGGTATTGGCTCACGTGTGAAGCACGCAACTTATGGCGATGGAGTTGTTGTAAATGTTAAATCAGCATCATATTCTATTACATTTATAAACGAAGGCCGCAAAGAAATATCACGAGAAAATAACGTTCTTGAAATTGTTGAAGCTGTTGAACCTCCGGATGATATGATTAGTAATTCTGATATTGAACGAACACTGATTTCGATTTTGAGAAGATGGACTGAAATGCCAGAGCATGTAAGTTTGGGAAACAAATGGACTGGTGGAAAAATGGTGCTTTATCCAGGTGATACCAATATGCAAGCAAAAGAAATTCCTATCGATGCATTTTTTCATAAAATTGTTATGCTCCGCGACAGGTTAAGAGTTATGGAGCAGCGCATCAATGCTCATGATAAATTGAGTGATGAGGATAAGGTAAACATGCAGCAATACATTACTAAAATTTATGGTTCGCTTACAACTTTTAATGTGTTGTTTAAGTTTCCACACGACCAGTTTGTTGGAGATAAAGGGAAGGATTAGATTTGAAATTATTACAGCTTATATGAAAAAAATATTTTACACCCTTTTGATTTTGCTTTTTGCCCATCAGGCATTTACACAAGATCATAAATGGAAACTTGGCGTGAGCGGAGGGTTATCCATTCCTTCCGGAGATTTTGGAACGACTTCATTTCTTTCAACAGCCTTTTCGAAAGATATAAATATCACTGTCAATTTTGGTGGATTTCCGTTGCCTGTTCCACTTAAGGTTTATGGAGTGTTTGATGAATTAACTGGAGGTGGAGCTAAAAACGGAAATAGCTATTCACTCGATTATTCATACAACTTTTCGAAGCATTTTGGAATTGCAGCCATGTATAAATATGGTATGAATGATTTTAATGGAGATGGATACAAACCAACAATTTATATGAACTTTCATTCGAGCTTACTTACCGGTGGTGATGTAGGTCCTTTGCCATATACATTTACTAGCTCATCAACAGGTAAGCCTTGGCAAATGCACTCGATTATGATTGGTCCTAATTATGAACAGTCATTTTGGAAAGGCTATTTTGATATGAGAATTTTGGTAGGAGCAACATATGTAACTTCTAGCGATTATAATTCGGCTGCATCAGTTGCCGGACAAAATGTTGCAATGGCACTTCCTTCTATTTCATCTATAGGAGTTGGAGGCTTAGCAGGATTGTATTATAGCTATCCGATATACGTAAAAAAGAAAAAAACAGTAAAGACAGATGAAACCACATTGCGTTATGAAACACCAAATGCAAAACCCGAAAAGAAAATTAAATATTCAATCTGTTTGCGACCTGGTGTCGAGTATTTTTATGCAACTACCAAACAAAGCAGGGCATACACAATAGATCGTTTTGATTTTACTTTTGCTGGAAATAAAATTGGAATACCAGCACAAACCCTTTCGCAGGATGTTACTTATACTATTCAAATGTATATGCTAAATATTGGATTGGTTTATGTTAGATAATATCTTCTTTTAAAATTTTCCAAACCATCACAGCTCTGTCGTCACTGCACGAAACAAGTGTTTCATCATTCATCCAAAGTAATTTGTTGATACAATTTGTATGAGAGTCGTTGCGCTCTTTGTCAATTACTTTTAGCAATTCAAAGTTTTGCGCATTCCATATTTTTATGGTTTTATCCATGCTCGAGGATGCAAGTAATTTTCCCGAATTGTTATACGAAATACATTTTACCTGAGCTGTGTGTGAAGGAATATTCATAACCATTTCATAATGATTAGCAATGTCGAAAACCTTAAGCATGGCATCTCTTCCTGACGAAACAAGATTGATTCCATCGGGCGAATAGGATAAAGCAAAAACCGAATTTTTATGTGCTTCAATTTTGTGAATGAGTTGAAAGTTTTCGGTTTCAAAAATAGATATAGCCGAATCGCTCGAGCCAATGGCAATTGTTTTTTCATCGGGTGAAACAGCAATTACACGGCAACTTTTATCCGCAACTTTTATTTTATGAAGTAATGATAAATCGTCAATGTTCCAAATACATACAAACCCGTCACCCCCAGCAGAAATAAGATTTTTGGCTGTTTTTTGTAAATCAAACAAACCCAAAGTATGTGCTTCAATATTTCTTGTTTCTTTGTTTTGAATCAGGTCAATCAAATGAAGATTCCCTTCAGATGTACCACAAAAAAGTTGTTGTGCTTTGCTTAATGTAAGCAGGCTGTAAATGGGTTTTTGTATGTTGGCTATCAATTTTCCATCGCCTTTTTTTTCAATATCCCACTCTACAATAAAGCCATCAGCCGCTGAACTGTAAATACTGTTTTGGTAAATAGATTTTTCTAACGAATAAATTGCGTTAATGTGACCGGTTAAATGTGCTACTTTTGCAACATTCATTTTAAATATGCCCATTGTAATTTATAAACAAGTAAGCGAAGATACAGTTTTAGCCATTTGGAAAATTACCGAATCGAAAGAAGAACTGTTTGCTTTCATTGGTTCTGATTTTTATGAAGAAACCATCAGACATGAAAACTTGCATTGGCTTGCCAGTAGGGCAATTATACGTGGTTTGTTTCCCGATAATAATTTTGAAATTACAAAGGATAGTTACAATAAGCCTTATTTAAAAATTGATAATATTGATTATCACATTTCCATCACTCACTCATTTCAATATGCTGCAGTTATCGTAAGCAAAACAAAAAATGTAGCTATCGATTTCGAAAAATTAGACGATCGTATTCATCGTGTGAAACATAAATTTATGCGCGATGATGAAGTAAATTTTATCAATCAAAATTGCGAAACTGAAATGCTCACCACCATTTGGTCAGCAAAAGAAACACTTTATAAGTTTGATGGTAAAAAGGAACTTGATTTTAAACTCAATTTAAAAATTGAGGCATTTGATTTTTCCAATCGTTTTGAAATAGTTGGGTTGATTACAAGAAATGAATCAATCAATCAATTTTCTATTAAAGTTGAAGAAATGGAAGGTTATGTGCTAACCTATATTGTTTAATTGTTTTTCTCTACAAAAACTTCTTCGAGCGTTCCTTCTGTTTGGCTTATCGTAAAACGGATGTAAGAGATGGCATCATCATCTTTATAAATACCAAAAGTTTGTGTGTAGCCATTGTTGCTTTCCGATGCTTTTTTAAGCTGAGCATTTTTAGGCAAATGAAGATACTTTCTTAAGAGTTTATTCATCTCAACAAGATCAACAACCCTAACAACTGTGTCGCATACAAAGTTGGCTTTATCTGCCATAAATGGGGTCATGTCAAATTTCAGGATTGCTTCTTTCAGCTCTGCATCTTTTTTAAAACTATCGTAAAGCTTGAGTTGGTGCTGGGCTTTAGACCCAAAACTAATAACGGATAAAAGTAAAATGATAATAATATTTTTCATGTAACGGGTTAATGCTTAAAAATTGTGCCAAAGCACAGCGCAATATATTTTTGCTTTTAGTAACTACAACAAATTAATATGCACAAAGTTGTGGATATTGGTTTTTATGATACGTTGTTTTTACTTTTAAGAAAGGAACTTTTATTGCCAATCAATTTTTAACGCACAAAAACTTTCTCAACCTGAAATGTTCCGTCTGTTGATTCAAACTTGAAGTAATACACTCCAATTGAAAGTCTTGTTAAATCTATTTGTTCATTATCGTTTACTGATTTTTGATAAACCAGTTGCCCATTGTTGCTGATAATTTTCAGGTGTAACGTTTGCTGACAGTTTAAAATAATTTCAAAATGCTTTTCGGAATTTGATGGTATAATTCCCGAAACAAGATTTGGTTTTAAATCTGCAGTTCCTTTAACAATAATAATGTCAGAAATAAATTTACTTCCATCCTGATCTATCTGAACAAGTCTGTAAAAGCTATTAAACTTGCAGTTGTTTTCATCCGTATACAAATAATTCTGTAGCGATTGACTTTTTGTTTTTCCCGAGATGAAAGTTAGTGTTTCAAAATCATCATTCCAATTTATTTTACGTTGTATTTCAAAACCTTTATTGTTATTTTCAGAAGCGGTTGCCCAATTTAATTCAACCTCATTTTTATTTATCCGATTACCTGTAAATGAAATTAATGAAACTGGTAGCGCTAGATTTGTTGGTCCTTGAATTTCAAAATCATCAATGGCAAGACCAGCTGTTTCAGTGTTTGCATCCGATTTAAAAATAAATCGAAATGAAACATTATTGTTTCCCGCAAGTGATGAAATGTTGTATGATTTTAAAGTATATGATGAGTTGAGTGAATTAAAAAATGCCTGATTTTGTGTGAAAGGACGGCCAGTTGAAGTATTGGCATAATCATACCAACCTGTAGAAGTTGTTGTCGCAAGTGGAGTCCAAGTGTTACCTCCATCTAAACTATATTCAACCCGATAACCATCATAATTTAATTCGAATGAATTTTTTGCATAAAATTTTATGGTATACGTTCCGGCTGCAGTCAAATTAAAACTTGGTGTATACAAACGGCAATCGTTATTGCTCGCATAAGTTGTGGCTGTTAAACTAGTAACCCAGGCATTGGTTCCACTGAATGTACCGCTCTTGGCTGAAATAGCAGAACTGCCTCTTTCAAAGTTTACACCACTGATAAGTTCCGAAGCAAAATCAGCAAAATTTGATTCAAAATTTCCGCCCATTGCCGGTGTGTATGGTATGCCACGATAAGGAAGAACTTGGATAAAATTTGTTTTTGTAATGGATGAAGCTCCAGAATTTATTGTAAGTGTAATAGTGTAAATTCCGGGTGATGTGTAAGATTTAATTGGGTTTTGTAAAGTGCTTGAAGTTGCATCTCCAAAGTTCCATGAGTATGTTGTTGCTTTACTTGATGCACTTGTAAATTGAATGTTTTTATTGATATAAACAGCATTTTTATTTGCTGTAAAATCGGCTGTGGGCGACATAAAAACATCGCTCGAAAATAGTCCTCTTCCATGAGTTGCTGCGATAACCATTTTGTCACTTCTGCGTAATTGAAGCATATCAACCCGCACATTTGACAAACCAGTATTTGATGCTGCCCAAGCTGTTGATGTTCCATTCAAAGTATCAGTACTCCAGACTCCAAGCTCTGTGGCAATAAGTGCTTGCCATGGTTTTGTAGGATTTAAAAGTATCCATCTAATTGGCATGTCAGGAAGATTTCCTTCAACCGATGTCCAATTTGTTCCGCCATTTTTTGTTTCCCAAATACTGGTAACTCCATAATTTGAAAAACAAACTAATACATGATTATCGTTTAGCGAATCAACTTCAATACATGAAACATAAGAAGCAGGCATTCCTGAACCACTATTAATTTGTGTTACAACCGGAACAGATAGATGTGCACTATCAACTCTTACTACTCTTCCACCACCAGTTCCAAAATAAACTCTTTTGTTTACAGATGGAGAAACTTTAATAGTAGAAACTGTAGATGCTCCAAATAGAGAAACAGGAACCAAAGAATATGTTGTTCCTGTTTGTGGATTTTCCCACCTTAAAAATGTATCGTTTGTATATGCTGCGTACATTTTATTATTGATGTCATCATAATCAGTAGGATTTATAAATCGTCCTTTGCTACTTCCTGCAGTTAATGATGAAGAAAAAGTAGAACCCGAATTTGTTGAAGTATAATAGCTGTTATAAACATATGATGTAAATTGAAACTGAGGTTCGTTTTGATCGATGTGGCAAAAAGCACCATCACCACCTGTAACTTGTGTTGTGGAATTTATACCTGCACTGGTAAACTTATGCGAACCATTATCTTGAGCACCTGCAAGAAATTCAATTGTTCCAGCAGTTGGATGTATGGCACATCCGTAAAACTGAGCTGTGTTATAATTTGTTCCTTTATCAGCCAAAGTAGGAGTTGCTGAGGTTGCATTCGAACTATAAAAAATGCCACCATCGCATCCAAAATAAATTATTGATGAACTTCCTGGACTATACAAAGCAATATGTTGATCGGCATGAACGTATGGAAAACCAAAGCCACCATACCAGTGTGAAACTTGTGTCCAAGTTGTTCCACCGTTTGCTGTTTTAAAAAGATCTACTCCGCCAACATAACATACGCTCGAATTATTAGGGTCAACTGCAATCGAAAGGTCATACCATCCTTGTGTTCTCGAAAAATCTGTTGAGGGAATTCCACCATCTGCATCTACAGGATATGCAGTTGTTGTAGTAAACGTTAAACCGGCATCGGTACTTTTAATTATAGCTGTAATCGTACTGGCATTTTCAACAAGTCCCCAAATTGTGCTGGTATCGTTATTTGATATTCCGATTTGTATTTCTCTTCTGAGTACACTTCCTAAAGCAAGCGGAGTTGTCCAAGTTGCACCTTTGTCATACGATTTATGCATCGTTCCCGTTGTGCTGGTTCCGTTTGATGTGGTTGCATATAAAGTTCCATTATATGTTTTTTCAATATCATAAGAAACGTCTCCTCCAGCTGATGAAATTCCTGTGCCAAGAACTTTAGTAAAAGCAGTTCCTCCATTAACTGATCGGAACAAACCAGATTTTGTGCAAACAAAAACAGTATCATTACCTGAAACGAAAATTTTATTTGAATAGTAAAAGTTAGAGTTATTTGTTGACGCTAATTGATTCCATGTATTACCACCATCGGCACTTTTCCAAACGCCCATACCTCTCACTGCATCTATATTTCCACTAGATTCACCAGTCGAAAAATAAAGATTGTTTTTATTAACGGGGTCTTGTGAAATAGAAGTTATAGCAAGGTTCTGAAAAAAATCATTTACAACTGTCCATGCTGGAGCTGTTGCTGTAATGTCGGTTGTTTTCCATAAACCACCGCCAACGCTTCCAACCCACACCGTTTTATAAGTTACATCATTTAGGTCAACACAAATTGCTCGAGAACGACCACCCTGATTATTTGGTCCACGTTCAGTCCACTGAATTCCTGCAATGGCAGTTTTATTCATTTGGTTCTGAATACTTTTCATGTAATACCATGATTGGTAAAGACGTTCGCGGGGAACATAACCAAGTGCAGGATCTTTTGTCATTTCAAATTCTTGTTGCCAAGCAAGATCTATTCTATCCTGAAGAGGAATAGCATTTTCTAATTCTTCTTCGTTAATTTCTGCAACATTGATTGTCTGATTTTCGGAAATGAAAATACCTATAATGCCAAAGATGAAATAAATAATTGCGAATGAGAAATGTGATTTCATGTCGTTCAAAAATAGCATTTTAATCCAAAATTTTTAAGAATCCATTAACTTCGTTGTGTGAAGAAATTTATAGTAGGAATATTTTTATTTTTATCGTTTACTGTATTTGCTCAATATAACAGTGCTCTTCTTTATTTCGGTTCATACCCTGGATCATCAGGTATTACGATAACTTGGGCATTAGCACCCAATGCAAATTGTGGTGGCGATATTATTTTACAATCATGTTCCGATTCTAATTTTTATAATCCCATACAACTTTATACTACTCCTATTGTGAACTCTTCATCCATGTTGAGTTATCAGTTTATCGATGCAAATTCAACATCAGCTTCAATTGTTTATTATAGGTTGATTGTTGGCAGTTGCGGTCAGTCGCAAGTAATAAACGGAAATTCAAATAACAGTTTAAACTATAAGCTTTTTCCAAATCCGTTTAATGAGCAAGCCACACTCATTTTTCAAAATCCTAAAAATTTATCGGTAAATCTTTATGTGTTTGATCACAATGGACAATTGCTAAAAAAGACAGAAACATTTCAGGGAAATACGTATTTAATTAACCGCGATAATTTTTATGCGGGCTTATATTATTTCGCAGTGGCAACCAATACCGATTTGCTTGCCTGGGGTAAATTTTATGTTAAAGATAATTAGTCGATAAAAACTTTTTTGCTAATCAGCATTACTTCTTTTACTTTGTTATTGTATGAAAAATATTTTATTGTTTTCCGTTTCGGTTTTTTTGACTTTCAGTTTGTTAGCTCAAGAGAATGAATACCGCTCAGCTTCCAACCAAAATTATTGGAAAAACCGCAAACCATTTGAAGGCTATTGGCAGCAAGATGTGCAGTATAAAATAAAAGCAAAACTTGATGATAATACCGATATTGTTAGCGGTGAAGAAGAGTTAACATACTTTAATAATTCACCCGACACACTTCAGTTTGTTTATTTTCATATGTATCAAAATGCATTTGTAAAAGGCTCGTATCTCGAAAAATTAAATATTGTAAATGGCTATAAACAACGATTTGGGAAATATGAATTGGATGGAAAAGGAATTGTTGTTGAAGAATTGAAAGTTGAAAATGGAGAATTGAAAATTGAGTTTGTCGACAATACAATTATGAAGGTGTTGTTGAATAAACCTTTGATGCCGAATTCATCTGTTCAGTTTAAAATAAAATTCAAAACCTATTTTGATGGAGGAGGCGATCAGCGTAGACGCATGCAGGTGCTTAAAGACAAATGGGGAAACAAAGAATTTAAGGTTGTGCATTGGTATCCGCGTATGTGTGTGTACGATAGAAAATTTGGTTGGGAAACGGATCAGCATTTAGGGAAAGAATTTTATGGCGACTTTGGAATGTATGATGCCGAAATTACGTTGCCCAATAATTATGTAATGGATGCAACAGGAGTTTTGCAAAATAGGAGTGAAGTGATGCCCGATGATTTGAGAGCAAAACTCGATATTTCTAATTTTAAAAATAAACCACTTGGCGAAAAGCCATCAGAAATTATTGCACCAAATGGAACAACAAAAACATGGAAATATCACGCTATTAATGTGCACGATTTTGCATGGGTAACCGATCCAACTTTCAGGATTTCAGAAAAAGAAATTACCCTTTCAAATGGAAATAAAGTTTCGTGTGTTGCCATTGCGCAAGAGCCACATGCTGGCGGTTGGCAAGATGCTGCCGAGTTTAATGCCAAAGTAATTGCAACTTACTCACGCGATATTGGAAATTATGTTTATCCAAAAATGATTGTTGCCGATGCGTATGATGGAATGGAATATCCGATGCTCACATTAGATGGCGGAACTTCTCCCGGTTATCATGGATTGTTTGCTCACGAAGTTGGTCACAATTGGTTTTTTGGAATGGTTGGAAATAACGAAACTTATCGTGCATCATTGGATGAAGGCTTCACTCAATTTTTAACCAATTGGTGTATGACGAGTATTTATGGAGACACTGTTCTTTCAAAAAGAAATCCGATGACACGCAGAGATCAAGGCGTATATTACAGTTATTTAAAAGATGCGAAGAGTGGCGATGATGTTCAACTGAATACACATAGCGATGATTTTGCTTCGGCATTAAACCATGATGGAGGCTATCGTCAGGTGTATTTTAAAACGGCTACCATGTTGTATAATTTGCAATATGTTTTGGGCGATGAACTGTTTTTAAAAGCCATGCAACATTATTTCGATCAGTGGAAAATTTGCCATCCGTATTTCGAAGATTTCAGAAACTCAATTATCAATTACACGCATGTTGATTTGAATTGGTTTTTCGACCAATGGCTCGAAACAACTAAGAAGACTGATTATTCGATTGATTACACGATTGATTTGGAAGCAAATAAAAATTCAGGAGCAACTCATGAAATTAAATTTTCTCGCAATGGCGAAATGCAAATGCCTATTGATTTTACCGTTTACACAAAAGATTCGTCATTTAAATTTTATATACCCAACACTTATTTTCAAAAGAAAACAGATGCCACTATTTTGCCTATGTGGAAAGGTTGGGGTTTGTTAAATGAAACTTACAAGGCTAAGATTATATTACCTCCAAACAGCAAAATTAAAAATGTGCAAATTGATCCAACATATCGTTTAGCAGATGTAAATCAGCTCGACAATAGTTTGCATCAACCAACAACTTTTGTATTTGATAATTTAAAATCGAAACCAGTTGACCGAAGAAATTACCAGCATTTCTGTCGTCCTGATGTTTGGTATAACTCAGTTGATGGTATAAAAATTGGCATGATGATGAACGGTTCATATATGAATTCGTACCAAACTTTCAACTCAACTTTGTGGTACAATACCACGATGGCAAGAGATTATAATGGCAATGTAAAAACCTATGTAAACTTCGATTTTTCATATGACCCGATCAAAAAAGGAAAAGTTCATATGATTGAACAAGTAAAATATTTGGATGGTTTGTATCAGATAAAATTTGGTACGTCATTTACAAGTAACAAAACAAAATTGTCGATTTATTGGAAAGATTTCTTCCGTCCATATATTTCCGATGTTGATTATTTACTTTACCCAAGCGCTTGGAACAGCTATATGCGCAATGGTTCTATCAATATTGATGCAACAAGAAAATACAGTTACACGAAAGGTTATGGAGAATTGAGTTGTAATATCAGAAGTTCATTTATTTCCGATTATGATTATTCGAGAGTAAGTTTAACATGGATTAATCATTTAAATATTGGAAAGTTTGAATTGCACACTCGCTTTTTCGAACAAGGTATGATTGGCAATAATCCTGCTCCCGAAAGTATGTTGATGCTTGCTGGTGGAAACAGCGAGGAAATGATGGACAATGCCTTTACACGTTCGCGTGGATTTGTGCCAACAAATTGGTTGGGGTATGGCAGTGATTACAATCATTTTCAGTTTGCAGGTGGATTAAATATTCGCGGTTATGCCGGTTATATGGTTCCTGTTTCGATGAATGGAAATCAATATTATTTGTTTCAAGGAAATTCGGGAGGAGCGATTAATGCTGAGTTGGATTTTGATAAATTCATTCCGCTTTCGCCTCGCATGTTTAATAAATTTCTTCATTTCGATTTGTACTTTTTTGGCGATGTTGGTATGATTCAGTATCAATATCTGAACACTGGATCTGCAATTGCTAATTCAAATAATGGTGTAATCAATTCGGATATCATGGCAAGTGCCGGAAATGGAATTGCGATGACTATTAAACGTTGGGGAAATTTAACAGAAATAAAACCTATCACCATTCGATTTGATGTGCCGTGGTATTTGAGTAACGCACCATTTGTTGATGGACAAAACATTCGCATGCGTTGGGTTGTTGGTTTAAACAGATCATTCTAAAAATTTAATAATAATAATATGAGTACCATTTCAAAACCTATTGCCGGAACTTATCCTCCGTATTTCGAAAAATATATTAACCTCGTTCCTGATGGTAATGTTTTTGACGAGTTGTTTAAACAACACATGGAAACCATGGATTTGGTAACTTCTGTTGACGAAGAAACATTGTCATTTAGATACGAAGAAGGCAAGTGGACCATTCGCGAAGTATTGCAACACATCATTGATTGTGAAAGAATTTTTGCTCATCGTGCATTGCGTATTGCTCGTGGCGAAGAAGTATCGCAACCAAGTTTTGATCAGCAAATGTTTAACAATAAATCGAAAGCAAATGCACGTGATATAAACGATTTGGTTCGCGAATTGTCGACTGTTCGTGCCGCTTCAGTTGAGTTGTACAAAAGTTTTGATGACGAAATGCTTGATACAGTTGGTGTGTCAAACAATAATAAAATTTCTGTTCGTGCCATTGTGTTTATGATACTCGGTCACGAAATTCATCACCGCAAAGTGATTGATGAAAAATATTTACCGAGATAAAATTTCTTTAATTATTTGCATTGCGTTTCCATATAAACGCATAAAACGCCACTCCGATAATAATCGGTGATGTGGATATAAAGTTTGGTACGTCTGTTATATTCGTACCCGACTTTAATTTTCTGATGAAAAGTATTTTTGTTCTTCCTGATGAAGTTTTGTTGCAACTCTATAAAAGAGTAAGCAAATATATTTTCGCTGTTTTTTTTCTGCTTAGTATAGTAACGTCCTATTTATGTAACAATAAAGTTGATGGATTTATTTGTGCCATTTTACTTTTTGTATTAATACAAGGAGGCGTATGGCTTAGTCTTAAAACTAAAATAAATTTAAATATTGTTACGCTGCCGATTGCAATGTTGTTGATGTTTTTTATCGATTTGTATTCGAACAAAGAAGCCCCTTTTTACATTTTTGCGCTCATCCTTTTTGTTTACATCAATCTGTTTATTCCAAATAAAATTGTTCGTTTTGTTTATTTGATTTTGATGCAGCTTGCTGTGATTCAAATGGTGTATGCCGATATGATTCCCCAAGATATTTTGCGAATTGTTGTGAGTTACTTTGTTGCAGCATTCAGCATGTATTTACTGGTTGATTATTTACGAAAAGTGGAGCGTGATCTTGCTTTTCGAAATCAGGATTTAACAGATATTTTTAATTGCTCGCCATTGCCCATTATGCTGCTCGATTTGCAAGGAAACATCATCATGATAAATGAATCTTTTTTGGAAATGATTGGTTTTACCGAAATAGAACTAAAAGGAAAAACATTGCGTGATGTGTATTATTTCGAATCGGCAAAACGTGCTTCCGACTTGTTGCGATATTTTAAAGCTGCAAGCGATGATAATAAAACGTTGCATGTGGAAGACGAATACAAAAAACGAAACGGGGAAGTCATCACATTTTCGGCCGATATAAAACCCCTCGAACTGCACAACGATAAATATATTTTGTTTGTTGGGCAGGATGTAACACGCGAACTCAAATTACGTAAAGAAATTCAGCGCACACATAAACTTTATCGAACCATGGCAGCCAATATGCCAAACTCAACAGTGTTTATGTTCGACAGGCAATTGCGCTTTATGTTGGTTGAAGGTGATGATTTGAATAAAGCTGGTTCGAACAAAAATAAAATGGTTGGAAAAACTTTGCGCGAAGCTTTTGAAACCGAATCGGCAAATATTCTCGAACAATATTTTAAAGCATCACTTTTGGGTGTCGAGTCGACAATTGAAATTGAGCAAAACGGTAAGCATTATGTATACTATTTTTTACCTGTGCGTGCCGAGAACAATGAAATTATGTCGGGCATTGCCTTATCGGTAAATATTACCGAACTGAAACAAACCAAAACAGAAGTAGGAATTAAAAACAGCATGATTGATGCTTATGCTCACAAAGCTTCACATGTGGTGCGTAGACCCATTGCTAACTTGCTTGGCCTTGCCGATATTTTAATGAATACAGAAAATACCGAAGAAGAAAAGCAAACCGTCATTCAATTTATTTACGATTCGATTAAAGAGCTGGATGAGAATTTAAAAGAAGCTGCAGTGGAGTTGAATAAGTGATGTAGCTTTTGCAGCTACAAGAAGTTGGTGATTTTTACCACAAATATTCATAAGAGGAACGAATGCTGATGCCACCAAAAAACTGTTATACGAAGCATTGAACTGCCAATTTTTTGTAGGTGCTGTTAGCGGTTCGGCTTTTATTCTATTTTTCGGATATAGCAATATACTTTTTTGTTTCCGTTTGTTTTTCTGCTTGTTTTATTAAAAAGTCAGCTACGTCAGCTCTATTAATTCCGCCTATATTAATTCCTTTGAATAATTTGTTTTCAATACGGTATTTCTCTGTCAATTCTTTGTCTAATAGCCTTCCTGGTCTCACAACTGTCCAATTCAGATCGGAATGTGTAATAATTTCTTCCATTTTAGTTTTGTCAGCATAAACATCTTTTAAAAAGTATTTTAAAAACATCTTTACAAGCCAAGAA
>CANKGI010000010.1 GCA_947481365.1 Bacteroidota bacterium
ATCAGGTGTATGTAATGCAGATACAACAACGGCATTGCTTGTAACAGTAACCAATGCAATTGCAACAAATACAATTTCTGGTGCTCCTCAATCAATTTGTTCAGGTTCATCTCCAGCACAAATCGCTGCATCAACAGCAACAGGTGGTGACGGATCAACTTATACCTATTCATGGTTGAATTCAACAACAAGTGCAACAGCAGGATTCTCTGCAATCGTTTCTACCAATGTTCAGAATTATACACCAGGTGTGTTAACTCAGAATACATGGTTTAGAAGAAGAGTGGTATCAGGTGTATGTAATGCAGATACAACAACGGCATTACTTGTAACAGTAACCAATGCAGTGGCAACAAATACCATTTCTGGTTTGCCGCAAACCATTTGTAATGGATCAACTCCAGCACAAATCAATGCATCAACAGCTACAGGTGGTGACGGGTCAACATATACATACTCATGGTTGAATTCTACAACAAGTGCAACAGCAGGATTCTCTGCCATTGCATCAACCAATGTTCAGAATTACACACCAGGTGCGTTAACTCAAAACACATGGTTCAGAAGAAGAGTTGTATCAGGTGTATGTAATGCAGATACTACAGCAGCTATTTTGATAACTGTTAATAATACAAACACATGGTCAGGTGTAAGCAGTACTGCTTGGGGAACTACAACAAACTGGGGTTGTGGTAGAGTGCCTTTGGCTACTGACAGTGTTGTAATTGTTTCGGCTTCAAATCAACCAATCATTATTGATGGTGGTAGAGTGAGCAATAGCTTAACAATTAATAGTGGAGCTACTCTTACTTTGAATAACACCGCCTCGTTGCTAACGATAGGAAACATTTTCACTAATAACGGAACACTTACACATAGTGCTGGTGAAATCGTATTTGGTGGATCTGCTCCGCAAACTATTCCTGCAGGAACATACAATAAGTTAACGCTTAACAATGCTTCAGGAATATTACTTGGTGGTAACATTACCTTAAATGATTCGCTAAAAATGAGCAACGGAAATCTTGTATTGAATAACAGCAATGTTACTCTTGCAGGAACTACAGGTATTATTAGCAATGCGAATGCAACTCGTTACATCATTACTAACAGTAACGGAGGTTTTGTTCAAATTCAAAATATCGGAACGGGAGGAAGAACAGGTGCTGTTGCCTTCCCAATCGGTAATGGTTCGTACAATCCAGTTAGTGTTACCAATATTGGTACATCTGATCAGTTCAATGTTCGTGTAATTGATAGTGTTACCAATAATTACACTGGCAATATTCCAACGGGTGCGAAATTGTTAGCCAATGCAGTAAACAGAACTTGGATTGTAAACGAAGCAGTTGTAGGTGGTGGTAATGCTACAGTAACTGTACAGTGGAATTCCACAGATGAAATGTCAGGTTTCACAAGAGCTACAAGTTATCTTGCACGTTACAGTGGAACTACTTGGATGAGCAACACAGCAACTTCTGCAACTGGCGCAAATCCATATACACAAACACGCACAGGACTTACAACATTCTCTGCATTTGGTGTTGGATCAAACGGAACATTACCTGTTACGTTAATCAATTTTGCAGGTGTGAAAAATGGAAAAGATGTTGACTTATCATGGACAACAGTTAGTGAATTGAACAATGATCATTTCACAATTGAACGTTCAACTGACGGAGTTAACTTCGAGTTTGTTGCAAATGTGAAAGGACACGGAACAACAGCATTGGTAAATAATTATACTGATATTGATAATGTTTCCGACCTTATGTCGCAACATGTATCAACTGTTTATTACAAGCTCATTCAAGTTGATGTTGATGGTCAATCAACAGAATCAGGAATGATTGCAGTGAACATTGCTACTACAGTAAATGGCTTATCGATGAATGCTCGTCCTAATCCGTTTAGTGATAAATTGCATGTATCGATTACCTCATCAAAAGATCAATCGATTGCTATCAGAGTTACCGACATTGCCGGAAAACTAATTGCAGAGCAGTCTGAACAAATTCTATCAGGTTCGAATGAATTTGAATTGAAGAACATTGACGGATTGAAACCGGGAATGTATTTTGTTCAAATGATTTCTGACGAAGGTGTGATTACTGAAAAAGTTCTCAGACAAAATTGATTATAACATCATTCACAAAAAAAAGGCAGCTCACGAGCTGCCTTTTTTTATGCTTGGTAATAAAAAAAATTAACTGATTGCGTGTGCTACAAAATAGGCAGTAGCAGCTGCAAGTGCTCCAATTAGCAATACCTTAAATGCACCTTGTAATGGCGGTTGACCAATAATTTTGGTTTTAAAATAGCCAAAAATGAAAAGACAAATGGCAGTTACAAAACATGATAAAACAAATCCGTCATGCGCATTCGAAGTGAAAATAGGGAAGTAAGTTGATAACGGTACAATACCACCAATGATATACGAAATGCCAATGGTTAAAGCACTTTGGCGCGCACGATTGATATCTGGTTTTTCAAGTCCGAGTTCAAAACGCATCATAAAATTTACCCATTTGTCTTTGTCTTTTTCCATTTCGGTAACAATCAATTCCTGCGATTCTTTGCTTAATCCGTAATGTTCAAAAACTTCACGCACTTCATCACGCTCGCGTTCCGGAAATTTTTCTACCTCGTAATATTCACGTTTCAATTCACTGTCGTAATGGTCAACTTCTGTTTTTCCTGCCAAATATCCACCTAATCCCATCGCAATTGATCCGGCAACAATTTCGGCAAGTCCTGCAGTAACAATTACCGAGTTGCCTTGTGCAGCTCCAGTTAAACCAGCAGCTAAAGCAAAGGGCACTGTAAGCCCATCGCTCATTCCGATTACAATATCGCGAACAATTTCCGATCCGCTAAAATGTTTTTCTTCGTGTGTCATGTAATTTAAATTTCGTTCAAACATAAAATCTATTTTTATTTGCCAACTGAAAAACTTTTATTTTCTATCAACACCCATATGAATAAAAAATATATCCGTCAGCAAAATCCATTTGTAGTTCCAACAACTGATGGTAAATTGATTGAAGAACATTATGGCTTAGCCAGTAGTGGTGATAAACAATTTTCGGTGGCACATATGATTGCTCCGGCAGGATGGAGCGAACCCTTTCAAACGCCCGAATTTGATGAAGTGACGGTTATTGTTAATGGCCAAAAACAATTTGAAATTGATAACGAAAAAATTATTTTAAAAGCAGGGGAGAGTATCCTAATAAAAGGAGGAACACGTGTTCGTTATTCAAATCCATTTGAAAATGCCTGCGAATATTGGAGTTTTTGCGTTCCTGCATTTTCTGTACAATCAGTTAATAGAGAATAATTATTATTGCATCATGAAAAAGATTTTAGTTACTGCATTAGCATTGGTTATTTTTAGCAATGGTTTTTCGTGGGGCTTTTTCGGACATAAAATGGTTAACCGTTTAGCTGTTTTTACTTTGCCCGAAGCACTCCTCGGTTTTTATAAAACAAATATTGATTTTGTAACAGATCATGCTCCCGACCCTGATAAACGCAGGTTTTCAGATAAGGCTGAAGCATGTCGTCATTACATCGATATCGATCATTTTGAATATTGTTTACCATTTGATACCATGCCGAAATTATGGAAAGATGCCGTAAAAAAATATACAGAAGATACATTGAATGCATATGGTATTGTTCCTTGGTATATCAATTTAATGAAGATGCGTTTAACTGATGCCTTTAAAGAAAAAGATGCCGAAAAGATTTTAAAACTCTCAGCTGATATTGGTCATTACATGGCCGATGCACATGTGCCTTTGCATGCTACCGAAAACTATAACGGACAGTTTACAGGACAAAATGGAATTCATGGTTTTTGGGAATCACGTGTGCCCGAATTATTGAGCAGCAATTATCACTTTTATACCGGACGTGCATTTTATTTAAACGATGTTCAGAAATCGGCATGGATTGCCATTGAAGGAAGTTTTGCAGCAAAAGATTCGGTACTTGATTTTGAAAGAAAATTGAATGCAAGTTTTCCTTCCGATAAAAAATATATCCTCGAACAAAAAGGTTCGAAACAAATAAAAGTGTACTCGAAAGAATATACTGAGGCATACGAAAAAATGTTGCACGGACAAGTAGAAAGACGTTTGCGTTTGTCAATTTTAATGGTGGGCTCAATTTGGTACACAGCATGGGTTGACGCAGGTCAGCCAGATTTGTCGGATGTGAAAACGAATACGAAAAAAATATCCGATGACGAACGTAAAAAAATGTTTGAAGAAGAGCAAAAGATGTTGCAGGATAAAATGATTGGAAGGGAAGAGTAGTTGGAAGTATGATGTTAGAAGTTAGATGTGGAAAATTGAAAATTGAGAGTTGAAAATTGAAATGACTATTCTCAAACTCACCATCTCACTAATTCACTCACTCACTAATTTATGTGCATCTGTGTATAACTTGTTGCTAAATCGATAACACACCTGCATATTTTTGAAGCGTATACTCAATAAGAATATTTAAGAAAGATGAAATTTATAGTAAACAGCACAACACTTTTAAAGCAGCTCTCAGCAATTGATGGTGTTACCGTATCAAAACCAATTATTCCTATCCTTAATAACTTTTTGTTTGACATAAAAGGTGGAATACTGAGCATATCGGCTACCGACCTTGAAACAACAATGACAACAAGCATTAAGGTTGATGCCAAAGAAGATATTTCAATTGCCATTCCTTCGCGCACTACGCTCGATTTGTTAAAAACATTACCTGATCAGCCTTTGGCATTTTCAATCAATATCGAAAAAGGTTCGGTTGAAATAAAATACGATTCGGGTCGATTTAAACTCACAGCACAAAAAGGTGATGAGTTTCCAAAAAATCCTACACTCGAAGGTGGTAAGAAATTTACCATGCCTGGAAAAGTGTTGCAAAAAGCTATCGCAAAAACAGTATTTGCAACCAGCACTGATGAACTTAGATTAAACCTTACCGGAGTTTATGTTCAGTTGTACAATGAAAATATCACTTTTGTTGCAACTGATGCGAATCGTTTGGTTCGTTACATGCGCTCAGATATAAAACCTGGTGTTGAAGAATCATTCATACTTCCTAAAAAAGCATTGAACTTGTTGAAATCAAGTTTGCCTTCAGATGATACAGAAGTTTCTATTGAATACAACCGTCAAAATGCATTCTTCACTTTTGGTGAAGTAAGTTTGATTTGTCGTTTAATCGATGAAAAATATCCTGATTACAATGCTGTCATTCCGCAAGAAAATCCAAATAAATTGGTAATGGACAGAAACGAATTTTCAATGTCGGTTAGACGTGTTTCTATTACTTCAAACAAAACAACACACCAAATACGTTTAAAAATTGCAGGTAGCGAATTAACCATATCGGCAGAAGATATTGACTTCGAAAACGAAGCTCAAGAAAAACTAAAATGTCAGTACGAAGGTGAAGATATTGAAATCGGATTCAATTCGAAATACTTAAACGAAATGCTTGTGGCGCTTGATGCTACCGAAGTTAAACTCGAAATGTCGCAACCAAATAGAGCAGGTGTTTTATCGCCATTAACACCAGAAGAAAATGAAGATATTCTGATGTTGGTTATGCCAATGATGCTGAACAGTTATTAATTTGAAATAACTATGATAAATTGCAAACCCGATGAATTTAATCATCGGGTTTTTTATTAAATTGATTTTATTTGCTGATAATTTATTTGAAAAGAATATGAGAATTTTTAAATCGTTTTTATTTATTGTTTTGATTCCGTTTGTGACGAATGCACAACAAAAAATGCTCACTGTTGAAGATGCTGTGCTTAAACAAAGATCTACACTTGGTCCCGATAAATTAAATCAGCTTTCGTGGATTCCAGGTACAAATGTATTTGCTTGGATAGTTAAAATAAATGGAAAGGAAGTCATACTTCGTGAGGATGCAAAGACTTTAAAAATTGATACCGTTTTAGGAATTGATAAATTTAAAGAATCGCTTCACAGTGCAAATCCTGATGCTGCTTATGTCGAAAAATTTCCTGCAATAACATGGATAGATGAACAAACTTTCAGAGTTTACAACGAGCATTATTATTATCACTATCACATTCAAACCAATATTATCAATGCACTTGCACGAACAAATAAAGATGGCGAAGACATGGAGTTTGAACCAACACTAAATCGTGTGGCATATACCATTAACAACAATGTTTTTGTAGCAGATAAAACAGGTTTAATTACCGATGTAGAAAAGCAATTGTCAGACGGTTCGATTATCAAAAAAGAACTGATTTCGACATATGGTGGAATGGGAATAGTGAATGGAAAAGCTGTGGCACGAAATGAATTTGGTATCAACAAAGGATTGTTTTGGTCGGCAAAAGGAAACAAGCTTGCATACTATCAAATGAACGAAGCTTTGGTTTCAGATTATTCGATGCTTAATCTCGATAACAAGCCTGCATCAGCAAAGACAATCAAATATCCGATGGCTGGAAATAAAAGCCAGCTTGTAAAAGTATTTGTGCAAGATTTTTCGAAGAGTCGACAATTTGAAGTTCAAACTGGTGCTTTGAATGAAAATTATTACACCAATGTTTCTTGGAGTCCCGAGGAGGAATATATTTTTATTGCTGTTGTTAATCGCGAGCAAAATGAAATGAAATTTAATGAATACGATGGCACAACAGGTGGTTTTATTCGTACGTTGTTTACCGAAACAAATACTAAATATGTTGAGCCCGAAAAGCCCGCAGTATTTGTTCCAAATCATCCTTCACAATTTTTATGGTTTAGCAAACGCGATGGTTTTAATCATTTGTATTTGTACGACACACGTGGCAAACTTATCAAACAAGTTACCAAAGGAAAATTTGATGTGACCGAATTACTCGGATTTGATAAATCAGGAAACACTGCATTTTATATTGCTGCTTCGGAGAATGGTTTGGAAAGAAAAGTTTACTCAGTTGATTTAACAACAGGAAAAACCATTACACTTACTTTGAATCCTGGAGTTCACTCGGCAATACTAAGCGATGATGGAAGTTATTTTATTGATACATACAGTAACACTACAATGCCTCGCAGAATAACGTTAATGGATAGAACTGGTGGCGAACTTTCGGTATTGGTCAATTCACAAAATCCTATTTCAAATTATCAGCCATGCGGATTGAAATTATTCAGCATAACATCAACCGATAAAAAAGCACAACTCAATTGTCGTATGTTTTATCCGCCACAATTTGATTCAACAAAAAAATACCCGGTGTTGGTTTATTTATATGGTGGTCCGCATGCACAGCTTATTACCAACAGTTGGCTTGGTGGTGCCGATATGTGGCTTTATTACATGGCTCAGCAAGGTTTTGTTGTGTTTACTTTGGATAACCGTGGTTCGATGAATCGTGGGTTGGAATTTGAAAATGTAACATTCAGAAAACTCGGAACTATTGAACGCGAAGATCAAATTGCCGGTGCCGAATTTTTGAAACATCAACGTTATGTTGATTCAACTCGTATGGGAATTTTTGGCTGGAGCTTTGGTGGTTTTATGAGCATTGGAATGATGACACGCACCAACGAATTTAAAGTGGGAGTTGCCGGTGGACCAGTGATTGACTGGAGTATGTACGAGATTATGTACACCGAGCGCTACATGGATAAACCTCAGGAAAACAAGGATGGTTACGATGATGCAAACCTGATGAATTACGATAAAAACCTCAAAGGGAAATTACTCATCATTCATGGAACTTCGGATGATGTGGTGGTGTGGCAACATAGTTTAAACTACATCAAAAAATGTGTGGAAGATGGAGTGCAAGTTGATTACTTTGTGTACCCAGGACATAAACACAATGTGCTCGGAAAAGACCGCGTGCACCTGATGCAAAAGGTTGCCGATTATTTTAAACAGAACTTGTAAGAAAGGGTTAGGATTTAGGGAATAGGGAATAGGGTTCACGGGCATCTGCGATGTGTGTGTATTTTTTTTAGTTTGTAATTGAAAGACACGCATCACAGATGCGCGTCAACGGATTCATCTATTAATATTTAGCCACGATGTGGCAATAAGCTTCGTAGAAGCGAAATCGTAATAGAAAAAATATGCACAAGATACAAAAGCCCTGTAGGGGCGACATATAAGAATATTTCATTTCTACAATTTTTAAAGATACATCACAGAATTGTTAGACACGCATCACAGATGCGCGTCAACGGATTTTAATGTTTTTATTGCAGGAATTTCTGTAACATCATTTTGACCATTTATTGACCAAAATTCTAATTCACTTGGGATTTCATTGTCTCCAAATAGACAAACACCAATTAACTCTCCATGTTCTCCGTTGCCCATATAATCAATTATCAAATTTTGATTTTTTTTCACTACATCATCATACGAAAACCCAAAAAATACTGTGGGACATTTTCCACAACCACATCTTCCAATTATTTTTAATTTGTTGATTAAACTGAGCCATTCAGGTTTTTCTTTAGCAATTAAAAAACCAAGGAGTTCCTTTTCTTTTTCGTTTAATTCTCTTTTATATGTGATGGAATATTCCATATTGCTGCCAGTACAATTTTAATAAAATTTAATCGAAATATTTTTTGAACTATTCCCTAAACCCTAACTCCTAACCCCTGAATTAGTGAATAGCAGTCACACTCACTTTGGTAATTCCTTTTAAGTGTACTTCAATGTGGCGTTCTTTTGCTTTGGCTTCGTACTCGCTTATAATTTCTAAAATATCATAATCAACGTAATTGCAATCTTCGCCATCAATAGTAAGAATAGCGTATTCGGGTATTTTATCCAATGCTGTTCGCAGGTTTACTTTGTTTAAAAAGGTAACATTCGAGTTCAGTTTAATGTAATGTGTTTCGATGCCAAGATGTGTTGTTGAATTAATTTTATACTCGACTTTAAAATTATTTTGTACGATAAAATAAACCGATAATAATAAACCTATACTCACACCAATTAGCAAGTCGGTTGAAAGGATAACAAGGATGGTAATTACAAATGGCAAAAATTGTTTCCATCCTAAACTCCACATGTTTTTAAACAGTTTTGGTTTGGCAAGATTATAACCCGTAACCAACAAAATTGCCGAGAGCGATGCATAAGGAATTTTATTCAATAAAAATGGAATGAGCAAAACGGCAAGCAATAAAAATAATCCATGTGTAAATGCCGAAAGTTTTGTTCGTCCGCCTGCATCCACATTTGCAGCACCACGCACAACAACAGCTGTAATTGGAATAGCACCCAACATTCCGCAAGCCATGTTTCCAATTCCTTGCGCAATCAACTCGCGATTAACAGGCGTAATGCGATTTCGCACATCCAGTTTGTCAACTGCTTCAACGCACAATAAAGTTTCGAGTGTGGCAAGTGTGCCGATGATTAATCCGTCTTTCCAAATTTCGGTACTCACAAATAGTTTGGAGAAATCAGGAAATATAATTGTTGAAAAAATATTGGAAGGAATATTTACAAGCTGCGTTACTTTTAATGAATATCCAGAAACCGATTGAGTGAAAAACAGATTGAATACAATACCAATCAATACAATTAAAAGTGGCGCAGGAATTACTTTTAACTTCTTTGCAAAATCGCGGTGTAAGGTTGATAGCACTATTAATGAAATGATGCTGATGATAATTGTTCCACGCGTGATGTGATGATTAAAATTTTCGATACTGCCAAAAAAATGATCAGTTGCAAAAAGTTTGATAAAACCGCTGTTCCAAAAATCGGGTTGATCGTAACCAAGTGCTATAGGCAATTGTTTTGAAATTAATAGTACACCAATTGCTGCCAACATTCCTTTGATAACTGATGAAGGAAAATAAGATGCAACGGTTCCTAATTTCAACACACCAAGAAATATTTGAAACAATCCGGCAATAATTACTGCCAATAAAAAAATATTAAAATTGCCATGTGAAATAATAGATGCTGCTACAACAGTTGATAAACCAGCAGCAGGACCAGACACACTGAGTTGTGATCCACTAACGATTGATACAAGCATACCACCAATGATACCCGAAATAATTCCTGCTGAAAGTGGTGCACCCGATGCAAGTGCAATTCCCAAACACAAAGGCAATGCAACCAAAAATACAGACAATCCTGCCGGTAAATCGTGTTTAAGCCAGATGAGTCGGTAGTACTTTATTTTCCTTTTCATTATTTAAACAAATAAGAAGCGGCAAATATAAGTTTAAGAAAATGCAGTGAGGTTGATTATTAATTGAAATTTATCATAGTTAAATCCAGCCTTTTCTCTTAAAGTAAATCAGTACTGAGCCAGAAGCAGAAAGCATAAATAACAAACTAAATACAAAACCCCAATTGGCATCGGCCATCGGAATAATTTGAAAGTTCATGCCAAATATTCCTGATATTAAAGTAGGAGGTAAGAAGGCAATGGAGAAAACCGTAAATCGTTTCATGATTCGGTTTTGCTCAAGGTTAATCAAACCCGTAATTGTTTCTTGTAAATATTCTAAACGTTCAAAATTAAATGCCGAATATTCAATCAACGAAGAGATATCTTTTAGCACAATACGCAGTCGTTCTTTTTTATCTTCTGCAAAATTGTAACTCTTTAAAAGATATGATAGCACGCGTTGTTTATCGATGATACTTTCGCGAAGCATCATGGTGTTTTCTTGTAATACGGTAATGTCTAACAGCAACTCGCGACTAGGATTTTGGTCTTTATTTAAGGTTTTACTAAAATCACTAATTTCATGTGAAACACGTTCAATCATATCAGCATCCACATCAATACGTGTTTCTTGTATGCTCATCATCACATCAAAGCCCGAATTAAAAATTTCGTTGTTGGCTTTTATTTTTCTTACCACATCGGCAAACGATGAAAGATCAGCCTGACGATACGTGTAAAGTACTGTGTTTTTGATAATGAATGAAACTGGATATTTATTGAACTTGCCATCTTCCAATTTTAAAAAATTGGAGTTCGCAGTAATTTCATTGTTGCGCTCAAAATAACGCGAACTGCTTTCAATCTCAGCAATTTCCTGCGGTGTTTGAATACTGATTCCAGATGTTGTTTCTATAAATTCTTCTTCTTCGGGTAATGGCGATTGCATATCAACCCAAATAATATTCTCGAGCATCGAGAGATGCCTCACGTTGGTGTCTTTCATCACCGCGTTCCCGTTTTTATAGAATATGCGAATCATGCGGTAAAATTAATTTTTTGAATGGAACATCTGCGAAATATTTTCAGTTTTTTATTTTTCTCAAATCAACTCAATGTTTCTAATAATCAATCGACATTAATAAAATTTAATGTTTGCAAAGGGCAGGATTTAAAATGTAACTTTATATTCGCGGCTCGAAAAAAATAATTTTATTCATTAACATGGACGCTGGCCCGAGTTATATTTTATCTTTTAAATACAGAAAAATTAATGCTGCTAAGTTTGCTCATTTCACGGTTTATCAATGCTTCACGATATTTGTTGAACATCAGCAAACACATATCTGATATTGTTAATCAGCTAATAGCTGTCAGGTTATTTATTCGTTTTTTTTGTATAGCATTCCCTCTCAAAGCGTTTCAATTTATTTTACAATTTTACATCAGCTATCATGAACAAAATTGTAAAATCAATGTTTATCATGCAGGTAACTCAACCTTTAAACTTATCGAAACATGAAATTTACAGCATATATATTCTCTTTTTTTGTTACTGTTATTTTTAGTGTAAATGCTTTCGCACAGTCGGAAGGATTTAAAACTTCTGATAAAAATATTTTAGACTCGAGTGGTAAATGGAGTTATCATTTTCAGCTCACAACGGTTTATCAAACTCACCCTTCTTTTCATTCATCTATTTCAGGCGCAAATAGTTTAAATCCTAATCAAGAAGAAGCAATTTCGTTAACAACAACCATGTTTATTGGCAGAAAACTTTGGAAAAATGCATCGTTTTATTTTAACCCGGAAATTTCTGGTGGAAAAGGTTTAAGTGAAGTTGTGGGAATGGGTGGCGCTTTTAACGGAGAAACATTTCGCGTAGGAACAGAAACGCCAACACCTTACGTTGCTCGTGCTTACATACAACAACATTTTGCCATTGGCAATTCGAAAAAAAGTGAAGAGCTGGATAACGAAATTAATCAGGTGGAAGAAAATGTTCCATCATCACGAATAACAGTGAGTGCAGGTAAATTTGGACTGTCTGATTTTTTTGATCACAATGCCTACAGTCACGACCCACGTACACAATTTATGAATTGGAGTTTGATGAGCGGTACAGGTTGGGATTACCCTGCAAATGTTCGTGGTTATACATGGGGATTTGTTGTCGAAATCATTAAACCCACTTGGGAAATTCGTTTATCAAGTGCATTGGTTCCATTGGTTCCAAATGGTCCATGGATGGACTGGAATTATTCGAAAGCGCACTCAGAAACTTTTGAAATAGAAAAGAAAATGAAGATCAGAAACAGACCAGGCAAAGTTCGTTTTCTTTTGTACAATACTTTATCAAAAGCAGCATCGTATAAAGATGCTACAGCTAAGTTGAAAACTGGCGATTCGTCAATGGTAGCATTATTTACAGGCGATTTGGAGTGGAGTAAATATGGAGGAAGGAAATATGGATTCTGTTTTAATTTTGATCAGGAAATTTTTGATGGCATTGGAATTTTTGGTAGAGCAAGCTGGGGTGATGGACATACTTCCATTTGGGCATTTACCGAAGTAGATGAAAGTGCAAGTTTAGGATTGAGTGTTGATGGAAAAAGATGGAAACGAACTAACGACAGATTTGGTTTGGCATTTGTTCTTGACGGTCTTTCTCAAGACCATTTTGATTATTTAAATGCAGGAGGAAAAACATTTATGCTTGGTGATGGAAAAGGAAATTACCATTACGGCTACGAACAAATAGTAGAAACCTATTATAGTGTATGTCTTTCAAGTTCGTTGTGGATTTCGTTTGATTACCAGTATGCAGCAAACCCTGGCTACAACCAAAACCGCGGCCCTGTTCATGTTTTTGGATTACGAACGCATCTAGAGTTTTAATATTTTATTTAGAAAACATTTCCTATTCCTCCAGAAAGAATAAAGATAAGGAAGACTAAAATAATCAACATACTTATTGTAAAACCTGCAATTGCAAATCCTTTTCCTTTATATTTTTTAAGACCTGCAAAACCAATCAAGCTGAAAATAAATCCCAGAATAATTGAAAGTGGTATAAGCACACTAACAGTTTTCGATAATGAAAACAGAACAATTGACAAGGCAGTAATTAAAGGGATGCTAAAAAAAATTAAACCAGCTATCGCATACCAGTTATATTCTTTTTTATCATCTTCCTTAGGTAAATTTGAGTTTTGTGAAATGAAATGTTTATTTGCTTTATTGGCATAATGCTTAGTATTCAAATGATTTACCCTTTTATGTATGCTATATTTTACTAAAGAAGAACGATGAAATAGGTTCATTTTTTTTTCAGATAACACAGTGATATCTTTTGTTTCTTCTACAAAAGGCATTGCTGTTTTTCTTATTTCTGACTGTTCAATTTTTGTTTTTTTTGAGTACTCAAATTTTTCAGTTTTGTGGTTATCGGCTTTAATTTTTTTACGAAACGAAAATCGTTGCTCAGAGCACGCGGTGAATAAGAACAAAAAAGAAAAAAGCAGTAAGTAATGGTTATAATTCAAAGAACAAAGTAAAGTAATAGGATTGTATTTCTGTTGGTGATAACATGTTTGGCGAGAGAACAAATGCTTCATAATGATTTAATTTTATAACAAATATAAATTGAAATAATTTTACCAAACAATTGGCATTTTTTAACTTTTCTGTGTTTTAATTAAAGCAGTTCAAATATGCAGAATACCAATCTTCGGTAACATTATTGACTAATGGTAAATCTGTTTTTTGCTAATTTTTTCATTTAGCAAAATCAAATTCCTGTTTTGTCAGATTTATTTTCGATTTTCGCACCGTTTCAATTATAGGTAACATACACGTTGAAGAAGTTAAATAAACTTATAGCCTTTACGTTTTTCCGTTCGTTCCTTCCCACATTTTTTGTGGTGATGTTTATATTGCTCATGCAATTTATTTGGCTATACATTGATGATTTAGCAGGTAAAGGTTTGAGTTGGTTTACCATCATACAATTGATGTTTTATTTTTCGGCAAGCATTATTCCGTTAGCATTGCCACTTTCTATTTTGCTTTCGTCCATCATGACTTTTGGTAACCTTGGCGAAACGTATGAGCTGGTAGCGGCTAAAGCCGCTGGTATTTCTATTTGGCAAATATTTCGTCCCATGCTTTTTGTCATGGTTGGACTTTCATTTTTTGCATTCTTCACTTCAAATATTCTTATCCCCAAAGCCAATCTTAAAAAGAGCGCATTGCTCTATGATATCAAACAACAAAAGCCATCAGTGATGGTTAGCGATGGCGTTTTTTATAACGGTATCGAAGGTATCACCATGCGTGTTGGCCGAAAAGATAAAAAAACAGAACAGCTTTACGATATCATTATTTACGATAATCGTGGAGGTGCACCACACTCAACAGTTATTGTTTCTGAGCGTGGACATATCACCATGAGCGAAGATAAAAGGTTTATGTTTTTAACGTTGTTTAACGGTGCTCGTTACGAAGAAATGGACCGTCAAGCCAGTTACGAAAGGTCGTTTCCGCATACAACGTATACTTTTAGTGAAGAGAAAATTATTTTCGACATGTACGATTTTAAATTGAATCGCACAGACGAAGCGCTGTTTAAAGACAATTACCAAATGCTGAATATCCTTCAGCTTAATCATGCTATCGATTCGCTCAATAGTTATAATCAAAGTAAAAACGATAACCTTAAAAAGAGTTTAGATCAGTTTTTTCATTTAAACGATACCATGTATGGCCATCTTAAATCAAAGGCCACAAAAGTTGATGTAAAGTATTACGACCTTATCAAAAATGTTACACCAGCTACTCAGGATTTTGTTTTAAACAGTGCGCTTAACGAAGCCCGTTCGGCAAAAGGTTATATCGATTATTCAATTTCGGATTTAGGAGGAATAGAAAATTTAGTCATAAGGCACGATATTGAATGGCACCGTAAATTTACTTTATCGGTTGCTTGTTTGGTGATGTTTTTTATTGGAGCTCCTTTTGGAACCATTATTCGCAAAGGCGGTTTCGGAATGCCGGTAGTTATATCAGTTATACTGTATATCATTTTTCACATCCTTACCATTACTGGTGAAAAGATGGCGAAAACACAATCATCAACTCCTATTTCGGGAATGTGGTTGGCAATTATGGTTTTAATTCCTGTTGGATTTTTTCTTACTTATCAAGCTGCCAACGATTCAGGATTGTTTGATAAATCGGCTTGGGTAAAACTCGTTCACCGAATTACAAAGTGGCGTAATAAAAATAAAACTGCGTGATAAAAATCCTGCAAATAGTTAATCGTGTTCCATGGCCATTAAAAGATGGAGGTGCATTGGGATATTATAACTACATAAAAGGTTATCACGATGCTGGATGTGATGTTACCGTTGCAGCATTAAATACCAGCAAGCATTTTGTAAATACAAATGAGTTGCCTGATGAATTAAAAAATCTTGCTGATTGGCGGTTTTCATACATTGATAACAAAGTAAAACCACTTGATGCATTTTTAAATCTCTTCACCAATAAATCATACAATATCGAGCGATTTGTGTCGGATGATTTTAAGAAACAGCTTAACGAATTATTACACGAAAAACAATTTGATGTAATTGTTTTCGAAAGTTTGTTTGTTGCACCTTACATTGATGTAGTTGCCAATAATAGCAATGCTTTGCTTGTGCTTCGTCAGCATAATGTTGAGCATAAAATTTGGGAAACACTGGCACTTGAAGAACCAAATCCTATAAAAAAAATATACCTAAATTTACTGGCATCACGACTTAAAAAATTTGAAACAACACAGTTAAATAAATTTGATGCACTCACAACGGTTACACAATTTGATGCCAATGATTTTAAACAAATGGGGTGTAATCAACCGATATTTTCATCACCAATAGGTATTGATATTTCAAGATTAAAAGTTGATAATTCAACACTTGAAATTCCATCTGTTTTTCATATTGGCTCGATGGAGTGGATGCCCAATCAGCAAGCTGTTATGTGGTTTATCAAAAATGTTTGGAATCAAATTTTAGTAAAATATCCAAACCTGAAATTAACTATCGCAGGTCGAGGTATGACCGATTCTTTCAAGCAACAAAATTTTCAAAATGTTGAAATGAAAGGAGAAGTAGATGATGCCGTAAAATTTATTCAAAGCAAACAAATGATGATTGTTCCTTTGTTTGCAGGTAGTGGCATACGAGTAAAAATATTAGAAGGCATGGCAATGGGAAAGGCAATTGTTTCAACCAGTTTAGGAGCGCAAGGTATTGAAGCAGAAAATGGCAAACATCTTTTAATTGCCAATACAGCCGAAGAATTTACAGAAGCAATTTTTAGTTTAGTTTCGAATGCTAAATTTGCCGATGAACTAGGTAGGAATGCCCGAAAATTAGTTGAATCAACTTACGATAACACAAAAGTGATAGATAGATTGTTGAAGTTTTATGAACATCAAATACAAAATAAAGCTAATTTTTGATGCTCAATTTTTCACCATATCTGAATTAAAAAATATACTTACTTTTGAATGATGGAAAATCCCAAAATAATATTTGAGAATGCAGAAGATGTAAAACTCAAAATATGGCTCCAATCAAGCTATACTGAGCGGTTTCAAAAATTAATGCGCCTTTGGAAAATAAATAAAATGATTAGAGGAGCTAAGATTAAACATTCAAATTAATTTATTGAGAATGGATATTTATGATGAAGATTTATTGAATTTTTGGAGATGCATGAATCTTTTTCAAGTTAAATATATAATGGTTGGTGGTTTTGCAACAAATTTTCATGGTTACTCAAGGTTTACCGCAGATGTTGATATTTGGATAAAAGATACAAAAGAAAATCGTGTTGCCTTACGAAAAGCTTTAGAAAAAAGCGAAAACTCAAATTTTGAACCTATTGAAACAATGCAATTCATTCCTGGATGGTCAGCTGTTTTTATAGCTTCTGGAATAGAGTTGGATATTATGACTCGCTTAAAAAGTTTTGAACAAGAACAATTTGATGAGTGTTTTAAGATTGCTTTTCATGCAGAAATACATGATGTTGATGTTCCATTTTTACACATCAATCAATTAATTGAAGAAAAACGAAATGTAGCTAGACATAAAGATTTAGAAGACGTTGAAGAATTAGAAAAAATCAGAAAAATATCAAACGAAAAAAATAATGACATTTAAATTTAACTCCATAGAAGAAGCAATTGCCGATATACAAGCAGGTAAAATGGTTATTGTTGTTGATGATGAAGACCGTGAGAACGAAGGTGATTTTTTAACTGCTGCAAGAAATGTTACTCCCGAGGTCATTAATTTTATGGCAACAAACGGAAGAGGTTTGATTTGTGCACCCATTACCGAACAACGTTGTTTGGAACTTGGATTGGATTTAATGGTTGGTGATAATACTGCTTTACATGCTACGCCATTTACTGTCTCGGTTGATTTGTTGGGAAAAGGATGTACAACCGGAATATCGGCTCACGATAGAGCAAAAACAGTTCAGGCATTAATTGATCATGATACAAAACCTGATGATTTAGGTAAACCAGGACATGTTTTTCCACTTAAAGCACAAACAAATGGAGTGCTTCGCAGAGCTGGGCATACCGAAGCAGCAATTGATCTAGCAAAGCTTGCAGGATTTGAACCGGCAGGTTGTATAGTCGAAATATTGAATGAAGATGGCAGCATGGCAAGGTTAAATGATTTGACAAAAGTTGCTCAAAAATTCGACCTGAAACTCATCACCATAAAAGATTTGATTGAATACCGATTAAATCACGAAACGTTAATTCGTAGAATTATTTCGGTTGAGATGCCAACTAAATACGGACAGTTTGAACTGATTGCTTATGAGCAAAAAGATACAGCACAAGAACATTTGGTGCTAAAAAAAGGAAACTGGGGTAAAGATGAGCCTGTTTTGGTTCGTGTGCATTCATCATGCATCACAGGCGATATTTTTCACTCGATGCGATGCGATTGTGGCGATCAGTTACAAAAATCAATGGAGATGATTCAGAACGAAGGAAAAGGTGCAATCATTTATATCAACCAAGAAGGAAGAGGCATTGGTCTCATCAATAAACTCAAAGCATATAAGTTACAAGAACAAGGTTTGGATACAGTGGAAGCAAATATTAAACTTGGGTTTAAAATGGATGAGCGCGATTATGGAGTAGGTGCACAAATTATTCGTGATATCGGAATTCAGAAAATGCGTTTGATGACCAATAATCCTACAAAACGTGCGGGTTTAATTGGTTATGGATTAGAGATAGTTGAAAATGTTCCTATCAAAACGCCATCAAATAAACACAACGAAAAGTATATGCAAACCAAACGTGAAAAAATGGGACATGATATTTAATATTTCAGAATGTAGATTGACGATTTTAGAATTATTGATTGAAGAATTTATTTAATAGCGGAGATAAAAAATACTTTTCAAAAGTTGTTGAGCAAAACGACACAGCAACTTTTGATTCGGGTGAAGTGCATCCTGTTTATGCTACGTTTGCATTGGGTAGAGATGCTGAATGGGCTTGTCGTTTGTTTGTGTTAGATATGAAAGAATATGATGAAGAAGGCATAGGAACATATTTGCATATCGAACATTTTTCTCCGGCACTATTAGGTTCAACAGTAGTTTTTGAAGCAGTATTAAAAACTGTTGATGGCAATGCTGTTATTTGCACCTTTGATGCGAAAGTTGGTGATCGTTTAATTGCAAAGGGTGAAACCGGGCAAAAAATTTTAAAACAAGAAAAACTCAATCAATTATTTAATCTTATTAAATAACATGCAAATAAATTTACAAGGTAAAAATGCGATGGTTTGTGGTGCCTCAAGAGGAATTGGAAATGCTATCGCGATGTTGTTTGCTCAACTCGGTGCAAATGTAACTTTGGTTGCTCGTAATGCTGCCATACTCGAACGTGTGGTTCGTGATTTAGATACATCTAAAGGACAAAAACATGATTTCATTGCCGCTGATTTTTCGAAGCCTGAAGAGTTAAAAGAGAAATTAAGATTGAAAGTGAACGAGCCTAAAGTTTACAACATTTTAGTAAACAATACTGGTGGCCCACCTGCCGGATTAGCAATTGATGCTGAGTTGCATGAATATACTTTAGCATTTACCAATCATCTTTTGTGTAACCAAATATTGGTTCAAACATTGGTTGATGGTATGCGCGCTTCTGGATACGGAAGAATAATCAATATTATTTCTACTTCGGTAAAAGTTCCTTTAAAAGGTTTAGGTGTAAGTAACACCATACGTGGAGCTGTTGGTAATTGGAGTAAAACACTAGCAAACGAATTGGGTAAATACAACATTACCGTTAATAATATTTTACCCGGAGCTACCGAAACCGATAGATTGAAACAAATAATCGAAGGAAAAGCATCAAAACAAAATCATAGCATTGAAGAAGTGAATAATGAAATGATGGAAGAAATTCCGTTGGCACGTTTTGCAAAACCCGAAGAAACTGCTTTTGCAGCAGCTTTTTTGGCAAGTGAATACGCAGCATACATCACAGGAATAAATTTGCCGGTTGATGGCGGACGAACTCCAAGTTTATAATTTAATAGTTAACATTTTTTTTAACCCATAATAATAACATCCATGAAAAAAGTATTCTTAAAAAATGCATTGATTATTTTATCTGCATTTCAAATCACAAATGTGTCGGCACAATTGGTATTGCCTCAGCCAAGTCCTAAAGCATCGGTATTGCAAACAGTTGGATTAACCGATATTACAATTGATTACAGTAGTCCTGGAGTGAAGTCGAGAAACATTTGGGGTGATGTTGTTCCGTTTGATAAAGTGTGGAGAGCAGGAGCAAACACAGCAACCAAAATTACATTTAGTAAAGATGTAACCATTGAAGGAACAATTGTACCCAAAGGTTCGTATTCTGTTTTTATGATACCAACAAAAACAGATTGGACAATTATTATCAATAAAAATGCAACTGCTTCGGTTGATGAATACAAACAAGATTTAGATGTGTTGAGATTGATTACAAAGCCTTCAACCATAAATAACCGTGAGCGATTAGCATATATGGTTACCGATTTTTCTGAAGAGCTTGCTACCATATCAATGGAGTGGGAAAAAGTAAAGGTATCTTTTAAGGTTACTTGTGAAACAAATAAGCAAGCAGTTGAGAATATTGATAAAGCAATAGGCGGAACATGGAGCACTTATAATAATGCTGCTAGATATTATTTTGATAAAAAAGATTTTGATAAAGCACTTACTTATGCAAATCAATCAATCAGTTTATCCGAACAATGGTTTAACAATTGGGTAAAAGCACAAATACTCGATGCAAAAGGATTGAAGGCTGATGCATATAAACATGCAGTAAAAGCAAAAGAGTTAGGTGATAAAAATGTTCAAGGTTTTTTCTATAAAACACAAGTTGAAAAAGCAATTGACGAATGGAAACCTGCGGATACAAAGAAGAAAAAATAGAAACAACTATTTATAATTATTCAAAAAGTTGCTTGTAATAAGCAACTTTTTTTTTGCTTAATTTTATTTGAATTTGATTTTATTTTTCATAAAAATGATAACCTGTTTTTAGCACATGAAGCATTTTTATATAAATATATTTTAAAACTGACTATCCTTTTTCATCGATACATTGAATTGTTGCAGGAAATTTCCTGATTAAAAAATGCCTTAAAGTGAAGTGTTTGCAATTGTTTTTAATTCCTTCCAAAATAGTAAGACAGAAAATAATACCTGCAAATGGCAGGATTCAATCCAAGTTTTTAGCAAGTTTCTTTTTAATAAAAAACATTTTTATAAGAAAATTTAATCATGTTTTAATTTTTGTTGTCATGATAAGTTTGTCAAGAAATATTTACAATTCAAAACTATTTCAAAAGTGCTCAACAGATTTATTAAATTATGAAAAAAAAGATTCTCAGTTATTGTTGTTGTGTTCTAGGACTAGGAGCAACAACACTCTACGCTCAGGTAGGAATCAATGCATCTGGCGGAAATGCTGGCGGAACGGGAGGTACTGCTAGTTTTAGTGTAGGTCAAATTTTTTACACCACCACAACAAGTTCATCAAACAGAATTGACGCAGGCGTTCAACAACCCTACGAAATTTCAATTTTGGCAGTTGATGAAAAAGCTCCACTGATTGGTTTAACTGCTTCAGTTTATCCTAATCCTATGATTGATAATTTTACCCTTAAAGTTGAATTGGGTAAATTAAAAAATCCATCATTTGAACTTTACAATTCACAAGGTAGCATTCTGTTGTCGAAACATGTTGATGTTGAAGAAACACCAATTGATTTAGGCGGCTTAGCATCTTCTTATTATATACTCAGAGTGTATGATGGAAAACAATCGTTAAAAACTTTTAAAATCATTAAAAACTAAATTTTTTATATTATGAGAAACATTACACAAAAACTCAGTGTTGTAGCATTATTGCTATTATCGTTTAATTTTTTATCGGCTCAGTCTCCGCATAAAATGAGTTATCAAGCTGTTATTCGTAACAGTACTTTTAATCTTGTTGTGAGTTCACCAATCGGGATGAAAGTAAGTATTTTACAAGGTTCAGCCACAGGAACTGTTGTTTATTCTGAAACACACACAACCATTACCAATGCAAACGGTTTAACATCAATTCAAATTGGTGGTGGAACAGTAGTAAGTGGTAATATGGCAAATATCAATTGGGCAGCTGGTCCATATTTTGTTAAAACAGAAACAGATCCTACAGGAGGAACAAGCTACACTATAGCTAGTACTACACAATTTTTAAGTGTTCCTTATGCAGAGTTTGCAGGTAATTCGGCTACAACTGCTGGTAATTGTATGGAGTGCCATGTGCATGATAAATACACTGCCGGTGCAGGATATGCAGGTTCACTAGCTGAAAAACGCGATAACGCAAAAGAAGCTTGGGATTATTCAGGTCACGCAACAGGTGAAACAGCTTTTGGTGAAGGAACAAATGCATCATGTGCTCCTTGTCATGCTCATCAAGGTTTTACTTATAGAATACAAAATAAACTTCAACCTACTTATACAGGAACAGGACCATATACTTTCGCATTCTCTGCTGACGCAGCTTCATCATCTGCTATGACAGGATTACCAGGTCATATCGGTTGTTTTACTTGTCATAAAGGAAACCCTTCAGATTCGATGGCTTTGGTAAGTACAGATTCTGTTCGTTTACTTTTCTATTCAATGCCGGGTAAAGAAAGATATGCAAATCTTAAACAAGATAAGAGTAGTGCAAATTTATGTATCATGTGTCATCAAGCACGTCCAATTAATCAAAACACTACAGCAGGTGATGGTTCAGCAGTTGATTATCCAACTTTAGCTACTAATCTTACTGCAATATTTTATGATAGTACAAAAACAACTGCAGCAGGAGGAAACAAAATTTCAATATCTTCATCAACAGTAGGACATTATGGATGGCCAGGTAACGTATTAGCAGGAGTTGGAAAAGGCCCGATTGAAATACCAGGAGGACCAGTTGCTTATACAAATACAGTTCATACAACTTTTGCTTCATGTGCAGATTGCCATATGGCTTCTCCAAAAATTGTAAGCGGAGTACCTGTAGGAAGTCATACATTTACTGCTTCAGGAAATTATAACGGTTGTAACACTGCTGCTTGCCATGGTACAACAGGTGCACTTTCTGCTTCTTCACTTAAAGTTACAAACGCTGTAAATGCACAAAAAGCAAATCTTGATACTTTAGCAGGATTGTTAAAATCAAAAGGACAAAACATGATGCAAACAGATACAACTTTTGCAACTGATTTAATTACCCGTAATAACAAGTGGTATAAGTTTACAACCCTTCATTTTAATGGAAACATGAATATCGGATCAACAGCTGGTACGTTCGTTGCTAACACTGCAACTATTCCTGCAGGTCAGTACAAATGGCCTACACTTACAAACGGTCAATTTGCAGCAATGCAAGCATTCTCAGTTTGTATCAGAGAGTCGAGTGGTGGTATTCATAATACCCAATATACAAATGCATTACTAAGAAATGCAATCTGGTATTTGAGAGCTAATCCAATACCATAGTCAATAATTATAGTAAAATTCAATGTGAAAAGAGGGCTGCAAATTTATTTGCAGCCCTCTTTGGTTTTATTCTCCATTCGGTTGAATCGATTCAATTATTAAAGCAATATTTGAATATGACTACTGATTAAAATCACAAAAAAACCTATGTCAACGCGTATAAAAATCAGTTTTTAGCAAAATGGTGTAGCATACATTTGCTCTGAATTTGAAGTATTCAAGAGCATGATTACCGATTTATACAATTCAGAATTATTTCAATTAAAATTTCTTGTAGTTTTTACTGATTCATTATAATTTATCAATATGAAAAATGTACTCAATATTATTTACTCATCTAAAGCAACGTTATATTTATTACTCATTTTTGCTTTTGCAATGGCAACTGCAACTTTTGTTGAAGATAAATACGACACTCTAACTGCAAGTAAATATATTTATGGTGCCAAGTGGTTCGAAATGGTCATGCTGCTCTTAGCAGTTAATTTCATTGGTAATATAAGCAGATACAATTTATTGTCGAAAAAGAAAATTGCAGGTTTTTTGTTTCACACTGCATTTATCATAATGATAATTGGTGCCGGTGTTACTAGGTATTTTGGTTATGAAGGTTTGATGCATATCAGAGAAGGACAAATATCTAATACCATTGTATCGGCTCAACATGTATTTAAAATATTTGCAATTGATAAGCAAAATGAAACAAGAATAAATATCCCTTTTGATGTAAATGAAAATTCGACTGATTTACATTTTAAAAAAGTAATCAAAACAAGTAATGATGGAGATTTGACTATCAATTTTAAGAATTATTTTAAAAATGCAACGGAATCATTTATAGAAAATGTAGAAGGCGGTTCAGATTATTTAAAAGTAAATGTATTGGAAAGCGGAAAAGAATCGGATGTATTAATCGCAGATAAAGAAATTTCAGCATTACAAGCATTTAAATTTTCCTATAACAATACAGATAGTAATACTGATTTTAGATTTTTTGAAAGAGATGGCAAACTTTTTTTTCAAACAAAAAATATATTAAAATCACTCACACTTCCTGAGTTAACCGAAATCGTTATTCAACCAAACGCAGTTGTTGAAGTATTGGCAAATACCCAGTACAGCACGGTCGACAATGCATTGAAATTTATTTCCCAAGGTGTATTTAGAAAAGCAAAAAAACAATTTGTAAGCGGCATTCCTTCTGTAAATTCAGTTTCGGCATTGTTGGTTGATGTCAATTTTAAAGACAAATCATACGAAGTACCAATTATTATTAATTCGGAAGGAATTGCAGAAATGAAACATGTGCAAATACCGAATGTGTCGTTATTGCTAGGCTACGGAGAAAAAGAAGTAAAATTACCTTTCTCGGTTAAGTTAAATGATTTCATTTTAGAAAGATATCCCGGCTCGAGTAACCCTTCTTCGTATGCAAGTGAAGTAACCATTTTCGACAGCAGAGAAAATGCTTCATCTGATTTTAGAATTTATATGAATCATATTCTTGATCATGATGGATTCAGGTTTTTTCAATCTTCTTACGATAGAGATGAAAAAGGGACTGTCCTTTCTGTTAACCATGATTTTTGGGGAACATGGATTACTTACTTCGGATATTTTTTACTTGCTTTAGGTTTCATTTTTACACTCTTAAATCGCAATTCTAGATTTCAAATTATCGGTCGTAGTATTAATGAAATAAGAAAATTAAGATTGACGCATATCGCTTTATTTATGGCTGTTTTCGGCTTTTCAGGTATAACATATTCGCAACAAGTTGTGCTTAATCCTGTTAATAAGGAGCATGCTGAAAAGTTAGGTCATTTGATTGTGCAAACATTTGATGGCAGAACAGAACCGGTTCATACGTTGGCTTATGATGTGATGCATAAAATCGCTAGAAAAGATCAATTCAAATTTGAAGGTAAAGGTGAAATGGATGCCATGCAGGTTTTTATCGATGTCATCATCAATGCACAATATTGGAAGAGTCAGAAATTAATTTATGTGCGCGAAAAAGCTGTTGCATCCATTTTAGGTATTGATGGAAAATACGCTTCGTACTTTGATTTAGTTGACAGCAATCAAGTACCAAAACTTAAACAGGCTGCTGAAGAAGCATTCAGAAAAAAGCCACAAGACCAAAATCTTTTTGATAAAGAAGTTATTAAAGTAAACGAACGTTTAGAAATTTTTATCATGCTCACACAAGGTCAGTTGTTACGTATTTTTCCGGAACCTGTAGCCGATAGTAAAGTATGGATAAGTTGGGATGACCCAAAAGCTCAGGTACTCATTCAAGATGATAAACACATCATTACTGATTTGAATGTGCCTCAGTTAAATTATAATAATTTTATGGGAGCATATTTAAATTCGGTTTATACGGCAACAAGTTCGAATGATTATGCCAGAGCCGACCGAATATTAACATACATAGAGGATATTCAACGTAGCAGTGTAATTGGTAACCTTATTCCATCTAAAAGCCAAGTTGATTACGAAGTGTTTTACAACAAAGCAGATATTTTTGTGATGCTCAGAAATATTTATGGATTGCTTGCAGTTGTATTACTCATACTTGCATACGTTGATAATTTCATTGAGAAGAAAAATAAAATCATCACACAGTTATTAAATTTCTTTTTAATCTTACTCGGAGGAGCATTTGCATACCACACATTCGGAATGATTTTGCGTTGGTATTTATCAGGACATGCTCCATGGAGTAATGGTTACGAGGCATTATTGCTTGTAGGTTGGGCTGGTATTTTGGCAGGATTCAGTTTTATTCGTTACTCAAAAATTCCATTAGCAGCAACTGCATTACTTGCATTTTTTACTTTGATGACAGCTAGCCACAGCAGCTATGATCCTCAAATTACAAATTTGCAACCTGTTCTAAAATCGTATTGGTTGGTTATACATGTTGCTACGCTTACCATCAGTTATGGCTTTTTAGGACTTGCATTTATACTGGGAATTTTTACCCTTACTTTCTATTTAGTTAAAAATGAGAAAAACGCATTTCGTTTTAATTTACTCATTAAAGAATTAACATACATTAACGAAATGAATGTTACCATAGGACTCATTTTAGCAACTGTTGGTACATTTTTAGGAGGCATTTGGGCTAACGAGTCGTGGGGAAGATATTGGGGATGGGATGCCAAAGAAACGTGGGCACTAATTATTACAATGGTTTATTCGATTGTGGTACATTTAAGATTGGTAGATAAACTTCGTGGTGAATATTTATTTACCGTAGGTGCCGTATTAGGATTCAGCAGTGTGTTAATGACATTTGTAGGTGTAAATTATTATCTATCGAAAGGAATGCACAGTTATGGAAGCGGTGACACACCTATGTTTCCGATTTGGGCATGGATAGTTATTTTATCTATTCTTGCTTTGATTGTAACTGCCGGATTAAAAGAAAAAGCATTTAGAAAAAAACAGGAAGAACAGGCTTTAGACGCAAACTAATTAATATGAATATGAGAAAAGAAATTTTATTATTTGCTGCATTTATTTTGATGTTGGGTTGTCAGAATAATGCGACTACCAATGTGGTTACTAATGATCCAAATATTCATCGAGTGATTGCGCTAGAACAAATAAACACAACTCAATACACTTATTTATTGGCTAACGAAAACGGTGCTGAAATTTGGTTAGCATTACCTTTAACAAACATAAAAATTGGGGAGACCTATTATTATGTGAACGAAATGCTGATGAATAATTTTGCAAGTAAAGAACTCGGAAGAACCTTTGAAAAGGTTTATTTTATTCAAGGTTTATTTACCGAGCCCCCAAAAAAAGTTAATGAAGGGAATGCAGTTAACTCAAATCCTAAGCCATTACCTCAAAATCATCCGCAAATAAATATGCAAAAAGAAATTGCAGCTGAAGCCCCGGTTGAAATGAATGCAAATATGCATAAAGGTATTGCTCTTGAAAAAATGAACACAACTCAATACACCTATCTTTTGCTAAATGAAAACGGAGTGAAGAATTGGCTTGCATTACCATTAACAGATATAAAAATAGGAGAGACATATTATTATGCAAACGAAATGTTGATGACAAATTTTGAGAGCAAAGAGTTAAAAAGAACATTTGAAAAAGTGCTTTTTGTTCCTGGTGTTACTACAAAACAGAAAATAACAAATCAAGTACAAGGCAATGCAAAAAGTTCGGAAACCAAACCTAAAAATATGCAACCTGTTCCTAAAAAAATAAGTGTTAAAATTGAGCCCGCAAAACAAGGTGTTTCTGTTGCTCAGTTATTTTCGAATAAGGAAAATTTTGCAGGAAAAAAAGTTGTGGTAAAAGGCAAGGTTACGAAATTTAATGGCGAAATAATGGGAAGAAATTGGATTCATATTCAAGACGGAACAGAACATAATGGTCATTTCGATTTAACGATAACTTCTCAGCAAGAAGTTAAAACTGGTGATGTTATCACGTTTGAAGGTGTTATATCCTTGAACAAAGATTTTGGTTCTGGATATCGATACGATTTGATACTAGAAGATGCAATTGTTAAGTAATATATTAACTCTAAAACCAATGTGCATCATATGTTGAGTAGCTATATTTTCAGTTGTAAAAGAACAATAATTTATTTTGAAAATGATTTACGTGTCATGTTAAAATAAGATTAAAATCAT
>CANKGI010000011.1 GCA_947481365.1 Bacteroidota bacterium
GCTTGCCAATGCGCCCGAATTCAGGGAAAAATGGACCACAGTTACCATTGCCAATCTGCATTTCGAATTTACCGGAGAAAATTTTGTGCTCACTCATCTTGATTTCTTACTTAGTGATAACAAGAAATTCAGTTATGATATTTCTGAAAAATATAATTACACCAACTTAAATATCGAATACAAATTAAATCAGATTGAAGTGGATGTTACCGCAAAAAATATTTCAACTTCCAATCCAAATATCACGCAAAAAAATCTTGTCATCGGCAAGGCCGATATTGATTTGGAGGATGCCATCCCTCAAAACAAAACGCAAAACCCCGATGCCATTGCGGTGGTAATTGGCAACAGCAGTTATACGCACACCAAACAAGTTACTTATGCGGTAAATGATGCCTACAGCATGCGTAATTATTTGATAAAAACTTTAGGATTTAAAGAAGGCAATATTTTATTTAAACAAAATGCTACGCTTGGCGATTTCAATACTTTTTTTGGCACAAAAGAAAACACCAGAGGGCGTTTGGCAAATACCATTAAAGAAGGTGTTTCGGATGTGTTTATTTTTTATGCAGGGCATGGTGCTCCGGGTTTAAAAGATAATAAAGGATATTTTGTTCCTGTAGAATGTGACCCGAATTATGTGGAGAACAGCGGCTATCAGTTAGATGTTTTTTATCAGAATTTAGCACAGCTAAAAGCAAAATCTGTAACTATAGTTTTGGATGCCTGTTTCTCGGGAGCCAATGTTTTTGAAAAGATCAGCCCTATAGTTGTAAAAGTAAAAGACCCGATTTTATTGATTCCAAATGCGGTTGTGATCACTTCTTCATCGGGCACCGAAGTTTCAACATGGTATGAAGAAAAAGAACATGGTATGTTTACGTATTTCTTTTTAAAAGCGATACAAGACAAAGAACATTCGGATAAAAACAAGGATGATAAACTTACTTATCAGGAAATTTTTGAATATGTTGCCGATAAGAATGAAGGTGTTCCATACTATGCAAGACGCATTCACGGGATAGATCAAACCCCAACCATTATGGGCGATATGAAAGACAAGGTTTTTATAAAATACTAAACAAACAGGTCGCCTCTATGAGGCTGAATAATGTGGGTTTTATTTGCTACAAACAGCTTGCTCCTACGGAGCAAAAACAAGTAAGGTGAAACAATTATTGTGGTAAATTGAAACATCAGAACCAAAAATCCCTTAGGGATGAATTGTTTGTAGAAATAATTTGTAAAATAACCGAAGCCAAAAAGTCCCGAAGGGACGACCTGTTTGTAGAAAATTAACAATAATAAAACGAAGCCCCATCGGGGCGACCTGTAATTTAATAAAAGACAAATGAAAAGATTCATAAATATTCGGTTGCTCTATTTCATCATTTTACTTTTTACATTTCATTTTGCAATCGCACAAAAAACTGTTCAAGTTCAAAATGCAAAAGGAATAAGTTATTTGTCGGATGACATTACGCTAAATCAAACCAAAGAAAAAGCATTGGAAGAAGCAAAAAAAGATGCATTACGAAAAGCCGGAGTTTCCGAGCATATCAGCGAAAGCAATGTTTTGTATTCTTTATCACAGGAAAAAGATTTCAAACAATTTTTCAATTCTATTTCAACAATTGAAATTAGCGGAGCAATTACAAAAACAGAAAATATTCGTTACGAAAAACAGAAAGAGCAGGTTACTGGTAAAGAATTTATGGAAGCAACAATTGATGTGGAAGTGATTAAGTACGAAAAAAAATCGGACCCAAGTTTTGATTTTGAGGTGAATGAAATTGCCGGAAAATATAAAATAAATGATGCGTTGAAGTTTACGTTTCAACCTTTTGCTGATGGTTATTTGCACGTTTTTCAAATTAACAGAAAAGAAGCCTCTCAATTATTTCCAAATAAATTTGAGTCTTCAAAAATCTTTTCAAAAAACCAACTCATAAAATTTCCTTTGAACAAAGGAATTGAATATTCGCTCGACAGCAAATCGGAAAATGAAATGAACACCGTTGTTTTTGTTTACACCAAAAAAGAAATTCCGTTCACATCAAAACAAGATTACGAATCCATCATTAAATGGATTTACAGCATCAGCCCTGATGAAAGAAGAATAAAGAATTTTGATTTTATGGTTGGCAATAATTGAATTTGCTAAATTTTCTGCAATATTTTCCATTCCTGACAATCCTTATTTGGATTTCTTTTCGATATGAGTATTTTCGTCAACTCGTTTACAAACAATATTAATTATTACCGTTATGAATTTTGAATTAACCGAAGAACATTTAAATGTTCAACAAGCTGCCCGCGATTTTGCTCAAACTGAGCTATTACCGGGTGTTATAGAACGTGACGAAACAGGAACTTTTCCGATGGAACAAGTACGTAAACTTGGCGAATTGGGTTTTATGGGAATGATGGTTGACCCGAAATACGGAGGCAGCGGCATGGATACCATTTCGTATGTGTTGGCTATGGAAGAATTATCAAAAGTTGATGCTTCAACTTCGGTGGTTGTTTCGGTAAATAATTCGCTTGTTTGCTGGGGTTTAGAAACTTACGGTAACGAGGAACAAAAAATGAAATACCTGGTTCCATTGGCATCAGGAAAAATTCATGGGGCATTTTTATTAAGTGAGCCCGAAGCCGGAAGTGACGCTACTTCGCAACGTACCATTGCCGAAGATAAAGGCGATTATTATTTGATTAATGGAACTAAAAACTGGATCACCAGTGGAAGTTCGGCTGATACGTACATCGTTATTGCTCAAACGCATGTAGATAAAGGACATAAAGGAATCAATGCTTTTATTGTTGAGAAAAAAAGTGACGGAATAACTATTGGCAATAAAGAACATAAAATGGGAATTCGCGGTAGCGACACACATTCTATCATGTTCCAGGATGTGAAAGTTCCAAAAGAAAATAGAATTGGTGAAGATGGTTTCGGATTTAAGTTTGCCATGAAAACCCTTGCCGGTGGACGTATTGGAATTGCTTCGCAAGCATTAGGAATTGCTAGTGGTGCAATGGAATTGGCTATTAAATATTCGAAAGAAAGAAAAGCGTTCGGAACAGAAATTAAAAATCATCAAGCGATACAATTTAAATTGGCCGATATGGCAACCCAAGTTGAAATGGCTCGTTTGCTTTGCTTAAAAGCTGCTTGGTTAAAAGACCAACATAAAGATTATGGATTGGCAAGTTCGATGGCAAAATTATTTTCATCAACTGCTGCCATGGAAATTACAACTGAAGCTGTTCAGGTGCATGGTGGTTACGGCTACGTTCGCGAGTACCATGTTGAGCGTATGATGCGTGATGCAAAAATTACTCAGATTTACGAAGGAACTTCAGAGGTTCAGAAAATTGTTATTTCAAGAGAGATATTGAAATAACATTCAAACTGTTTTATTTTTTATTTTGTTTTAAAGCGATAACAAGCTTTTACTCCCCATTCTATTGGAATATCCGTACTGTCGCGTTTTGGAATTTGAACAAACTTTGTGGTATCAAATCCTGCTTCGTGCATTCGATATCTAAATGATTTAAACCAACCAAAATCTATTTCAATTTTATCTTGAATAGGTAATAATACTGCAAATTGCTTTTTCATATTTTCACTTCTCATTGTTGCTTCGTCAACATAAACTTTGCCCATCACAAAAACATTTAACAATAATAAAATTGAAAAATGAATGCTGAAAAAACTGAACTGTTTGCTCGTTGAAATGATATACAATAAAGCAATAATAGCAAGCCAAAACTGTGGAATATAGCGTGTACACCAAGGTTCGGGATTTATAAAAACGGTGGCAAGAATAAAAGCGATAAAAATGAAACCGTACCGAAATTGTTCTGACTTATAATCAGTAAAAAAAATGAATAACAGCAGCACAAACATCAATATCATCGATTCAACAATTAATGGTCCCCACCCTCCTGTTTCGGGAACACCATCGCCATAATGCCATAATGAAGGTGTATCAAGTAAGTTTTTAATTTTTGCATTTTCTGGTTGGCGCGACCAATCAGGAATAGCCCAAACCGAAAGCCACAATTTCTCAAATCTGTTTTCACCTATAAAATTTGCAGGGATAATTTCATATACTTTTTGTGCCAATTCAACTGCCGGATAAATCGGACTTTTCTTTTCGATTGTGTTTGTTACAAACGGATGAAAACCAATGACGATAAATGTTAAAACAAACCAAAGTGTACAACTCAAAAATAGTTGTTTTAAACTCATCACTTTGATGAAATAATTTACCACAAAAATGGCTGCAACTATTAAACACACATAAACCGAACCTGTTAATTTAATATGCGCAAGCAGCAAACAACTGAGTAATGTCAGGTAAAGAAAAATGGTGTCTCTGCGAACAAAAAAGCTTAACGAAAAAATGCAAGCCATGCTAAAAAAAACAGCTGCTTGGCCGTCTAAATAAAACGAATAAGAACTTAATACTGTTACCGGATTTACAGAAGTTAATATGGCTAAAAATGTTGCAGCCAAAATATTTATTTTTAGTATGCTATTGAATAAATATGCCGCAGAAAAAAACAATCCGAACTGGAGAAAAACTGTTAAGCATTTTGCCGATTCGAGATTATTTGAAAACGCAAATAAATCCGATTCAACAATCCACGCAGCTAATGGAAAATGATTTAAATAACTTGCACCTCCAGCCGACACTTGTGAGTTGATAAGCTGGCTGTAAAAAGGATTCCATCCATTATGCAATTGTATCACTGCTTCCATATGATACCACTGCGAATCGTAATACACATCGTAAATTTTGGAGAAATAAATTCCTGCTAAAAACAGAATGATTAAACTTATGGAGGTACTTAAATAAAATACTTTATTGGGAATGTTTAATTGTTTGTTCAACAAAAAAGTAGATTCTAACCAAACAATGCATCCTATATAAAAATGAAAGGATGAAATGGGAATTTTTATGGAGAGCAATACAACAGAAACGATGAACAAACTCGCATAAAAAACAAGTATCGAAATCGATTGCGAAAGAAAATATTTTTGATAAAGTTTATCGCTCACTGCCAAAATAAATTTATCATTAAACTAAACGAAAACAGGCATCCACCTGAATTATTTTACTTCAAATTTTTGAGCATGTCATCGGTCATCTTCACCAAATCAAAATCGGGTTTCCATCCCCAATCTTTATTTGCATAAGTATCGTCAATGCTTGCCGGCCAACTGTCGGCAATTGCCTGACGAAAATCCGTTTTGTATGAAATCGTAAAATCAGGAATATGTTTTTTGATTTCTTCAGCAATTTGTTTTGGTGTAAAACTCATTCCTGCAATATTATAACTGCTGCGAATTTTTACTTTTTCTGCTGGTGCATCCATCAAACTAATTGTAGCCTTTAATGCATCATGCATGTACATCATGGGAAGTTCCGTTTGTTCACTCAAGAAACACTCGTATGATTTATTTTTCAATGCTTCATGATAAATATGAACGGCATAATCTGTTGTTCCACCACCGGGAGCACTCTTCCATCCTATCAATCCTGGATAACGAATGCTTCGTACATCTACATTGTATTTCTGAAAATAATATTCGCAAAAACGCTCACCTGCTTGTTTACTAATACCATAAATCGTATTCGGTTCCATTACAGTGTATTGCGGAGTATTTACACGCGGTGTTGTTGGTCCAAATACTGCAATAGAACTTGGCCAATAAACTTTTTTTATAATTCCTTCTTTTGCAGCATCAAGCACATTAAACAAACCTTCCATGTTGAGGTTCCATGCCGATTTGGGCTTTTGCTCGGCAGTTGCCGAAAGCAAAGCCGCAAGCAAATAAACTTGTGTTACATTGTATTTTTTGATGATGGCGTACATGCGATCTTTGTCGAGCACATCTAACCTTTCGTAAATAACACCAGGCTGATCGATGGTTTTTAAATCGGCAGAAATCACATGATCCTGACCATAAATATTTCTGAGCGATTCGGCAAGTTCAAGCCCTATCTGTCCATTCGCACCTATAATTAAAACCGTTTCTTTTGTCATTGAATGATTATTTATTGACTTTTAATAAAGCTACAAAATGAAGATCTCTTCCGAATAAAATATTAAATGGAAATGGATAAAGCGGAATGCTTTTATTAAAAGTAACAACTTCCAATCCGAGTTCTTCAAATATTTTCCGCCACACTTCTTCCTTTTTAAAATTAAAAATAACTTCAACACTGTGCGGCTTATTACCAACCCAATCCATAAATTTCAGCGTTTCGTAATCAAATACATTTTTGTATAAATGATCTTTGATAATGATGTACTTTGATGAAACACGTTTTGCTTCGGCAATACTTTCTTTGATATGATTTAAATGATGAAGCACATCAATAAACATGGAAGCTTCAAAAGTATTATCAGCATGTGGTATGGTGTAACCATCAAACAATTTAAAATCGATGGCACATGTAGGTCGAGCCATCACATCAATTCCACTGAATTTTACTCCACTATTCTTTTTTTCTGCACTCAGTTTGCTGATGGTTCCGTCTCCGCAGCCAATATCCAAAACCGATTTAGTATCATTCAGAACTGCTGCAACTTCATCAGATAAAACCTGAATACGTCTCTGAAAAACGTATTTATTATGAATTGCTTTAAATATTTCCGACATGTTATTTTATTTTAAAACCATCTTCCATTTTTGCACCTCTCCATGTTAATGCAGTATCAAGCGCAGATGTGCAAGGTATTGGCGAATCCCAACATTGCTCATATTTTGCCGGAACATTAACAAATCCTTCTTCTAATTTTACTTGTGTTGCATTAACCAAAGTATAATTTTTGGGAAGAACTATTTGGTTGACAAAGCTACTCGTTGTAAAATACTTTGGCAAAAACGGAACGCATGATACGAAAAAAATCGCAGTGGTTAGTAAAAAAATAGATTTACCGACCCATTTTGCCTGTTTTTGCAGTGTTAATGATACTTGCACAAAGAGCCACATTTGAAAACCTATAAAAAAGACGAGGTATCCGAAAACAAATCTGGGTGTTGGACCATGAGTAAACCACAAATAAAGCGCAATGACAACGGTTACGAAAATGTAAAGTATGTCGGCTGTAAGATGTTTTTTTAGTTCATTTCTGTACTTTTTTACTGAGCATAATATGGCTGAAATAAACATAGATGCAATTGAGCCGAGCATTAAAAATATACTGAATCCATCTAAACTTTTTAGCCACAATGGGAACCACTGAGCAAATACATATTGTTTGGTTATTTCTACATCGGCAAAAGGAACTCTTGCCCAAGCAAGATTTGCCATTACTTCCCAATCTAAAACCGACTTTCTCATTTTCCAGTCGACTGCAAAAAAATCGGGATTGCTAATAGGAAAAACGATGTATCCGCAATGCATTACATTGGTATAAACCCATGGAACAAAAAGCGTAACAATCAATGCCGAAAAAACAATTACAAATCGACTGTTTAACTTTTTGAAAACACTCATACCAACAAGCCCTGCAAATACAATCATTGGCAATGCCGAAAGTTTAAACGTAATCATCACAGCCACAAAAAAGATAATCATCATTCGCTTAAAAACATCTTCGCGGTTTGTTTCCAATAACAAACTAAACACATAAAGTGTGAGCACTGTAATCGGAAAATCATTTGTAACTGCTCCTACATATTTTCTAAAAACAGTTAACATCAGATAAAACAAAATGAGTGATTTGATGATGAAATATTTTTCGAAATTTCCATTCAATATTTTTTCAAATGCCGATGAGAAATAAAAACAAGCCATCAGCAGCAACGAAGCATTTAATACATAAACCGAACGCAATCCGGTAAACGAAAAACCAAAAAACGCATTGAGCAAAAACCAGTTCGAATTGTTACCAAGTTGCCTTCTTATATTTCCGATACCGGGAACAACCTGATATTCTTCCATCCACCTGATGGCTTGAAAATGATAGTCGGCAGCATCACCTGTTGCAGGGCGTGCCATAATATTGACAATTGCACCAACTAAAAATAATGCATAAATTAAAATGATTTTTAGTGGCTTGCTTTTAAGATTTTGCCATTGAGTAAAAATACTCACTGAAAATATTTTTGCATTGCTGCTCCAAACTAATCCATTAAAAACCCAAAAGATTGCATGAGAAACAATTCCAACTTTGTAAAAAATATGTTGAATAGAAATGACAATCGCGATGAAACACAAACCTGCAATTGCACTGAAAGTAAAGTCGTAAAAGCCGTTGTTAATTTTTAATAGTTTTGATAGAATGTATAAAAACATCATTCCCGTAATGAAAGCGGTAAACAATGTATAACATATCAAAACAAAACTGACAAGCATAAAAATGGAAGATTAGAAATTTGTCATTTCGAATGTAGTCGGTAAAAATTTCGACTACACTCAAAGTAACAATCGTAATTTATATTTCTTTGTTTTCTTCTTCTGATTTTTTTCTTCGAATAAAAACGAGAGCGCCAATTGAAATGATTCCACCATACAATAGTATTGATGAATACAATGCAACATTTTCTCCGGTTTTAACAATTTCGGGTTCAAATTTAAATTCGATATTATGTTTTCCTGCAGGTATAATCAGTCCACGTAAAACATAATCGCAACGGAAATATGGAGTAAGTTTTCCATCCACATATGCGTTCCAACCTTTGTCGTAATATATTTCGGAGAACACTGCCAATTGTGCTTTCGCAGCATCCGAAGTGTAAACCAATTTATTTGGCACATACGAAATTTCTGTAATTTTTGCCATCGAATCTCCATCAGCTGTAAATCCTTTTAACTGATCAGCAAAACGTTTATCAACTACAGCTGTTTCTTTCGATTTAAAATTAGTTAATGAGTCTAATTCGGCATCAGCATTCTCAACCAATAAATAGTTTTTTACAAACCAAGCATTGCCATTTGCAAACGGATTTCGCTGCGGATAAACTTGTCCTGTGCTATCGCCAACAATAAAATATTTTACATTCAGCATGTTGTAAATTTCATTGTTTCCTTTGCTCATTTGAAACTCAATTAACTCTTGATACCTACGCATTTTAGCACCATGATATCCGCCAATTGACTTGTGCCAGTAAGAAGTAAGCGCATCCTGATCTAATCGTTGTGTGGTATTATAAACACGATAATTTGGATCTTTATCCTGAAGAATCAATTCGTCAGCTTGTGTTTTTGTGAACGAGTCGGCTTCATTTTTTTTCTTCACTTCAAAATCTTTATCATTTAAATAACGTTTGTCTACTTGCCACAAATCAAACAAAATCAAAACTGTTAATGCTCCGATAAAATACTCTTTCTTGAGTTTTTTGTTTAGTGCAAAAAACCAAATTAAGCCACTCGTTAAACCAATAAATAACAACGAACGCAATGCATCCATTCGCATCACATCTTCTCTGTCGGCCATCATTGCAGGTTTTAGCCACTCCGGTAATTGCTTATCTGTTTCGGTCGTAAAATCAAAAAACATACTTGGCACCAGAGCAAAAATTAAACACAAACCACCAACGATGTATAAACTGTAAAGTAATTTTTTCTTCAGCTCATCGGTTTTTATTTCACCTTTAATAATGTCACGTAATGCCAACATTGCCAAAAGTGGAAATGTAGCCTGAGTAATGGAAAGAATAAAAGTTACTGAACGGAATTTGTTGTATAGTGGGAAATAATAAAAAAACACATCGGTTAACGACATGAAATTTTTTCCCATTGATAAGAAAATGGCTAACAATGAAATGGCAAAAATCCACCATTTAGCTTTGTCTTTGATGATAAACAATCCGAGAACAAACAGAAAACAAATGATGGCTCCATAATAAATAGGGCCGGCTGTAAATGGCTGAGTGCCCCAGTAAATTGGTAATTGCTGTACAACCTGTTTTGGATTTGGAACATTATTTTGCTTAAGCAATTTGTAAGTTTCTGAACTTGTTGAAAGTTCGCCCATGCTTGATCCTCCGTAAAAATTCGGAATCAATAAGGTAAATGGTTCGCTCACTCCGTTGCTCCATTGCAATGCATAATCTTTATCTAATCCCGATGAAGAATTTGACGCATTGCTTTCTCCGGCAGCATTTTTTGTTAACTCTGATTTTCCGCGAATACTATATTTTCCATATTCTTCGGTGGTAATTAATCCAGTAATATTTGTTCCCACACCTAGCAATGCTGCAACACCTAAGTACACTCCACAAATTAGCAAGTGTGCAATTTTCTTTTCTTTCACAGCAAAAATTACTTCGGCAATCATCCATACCATAATTAATATGGCGAGATAATAAGTAATTTGAACGTGGCCCGCAGCAAGCTCAAACGAAACGGCAATACCGGTTAATAATGCGCCAAGTAATTTATTTTTTCTCAATGTTAAATTGATACCGGCTAGCACAAGCGGTATAAAAGCAATGGCATTTCCTTTACCAACATGCCCTGCATCTATATTAATAAAGTTGAACGTTGAGAACATAAATGCCAGCGATCCGATAATGGCAATCCAAGGACTGACCTCAAATGTGAGCAACAAAATATAAAAACAAATGAATAGTAAAAAAAGTGTATCAATTGGGTTTGGCAATATTTTACTGATATAATAATTGATCGTATTGGTGAAATTATTTTTGTACGATGCACCAATTAAATAAGTTGGCATTCCGCTAAAAATACTGTTTGTCCAGAATGTACGTTCTCCCGATTTTTCAAATTCGGCAATCTCGTGATATGTTGCACGCCATTGCTGAACATCATGCTGCTTCAAAACTTTGCCACCCATTATCGGATTGAAATAAGCAAAGATTACAACAAACACGACCACAATTGCCACAATGTGTGGAAGGTATTTCTTCAAAATTGGATTATTCATTTTGTACTGATTAGTTAATATTTAAGGGCATAAAAATAGAATAAAAATCAGGTTTCACAATAGTAAAGGCATAATGAGTTAAACATTTGCTTTGCGAGTTTCTAAAATGTGATGTTCCGAATAAATAAATCAGCATCAAACTGTTTCTGAATTATGATGAAAATCATGTTTAGACAAGGCTTTTCGGGCTTTATGTCATAAAAGTGTCATAAAGAAATATATCATTGTTTGGTGTATAGTATGCAGTGTTTCTTTGTGCCTGAAATTATAAAAATTACACATGAAAAAAATATTACTATCCATTATCGCCTTGACAATAATTTTAGGTTTAAAGGCTCAAGTTGTTACCGATTCGGTTATGATGAATACAAGCAAAACAAGCGATGTATTTTATAATATGAAAACCGGATTTGTTGATAGCACGAGCAACACTAACTGGCATTTTGCATTTGCTGTTCGTCCTTCATTGTTTCCAAACAACACACTTCAATCAACAACAATCCGTATCAATGAAGCTCGTGGTGTAAATGTTTTCAAATCAACTTTTACCAATTCACAATGGAAATCATTTGACAGTGCAGGTTTTAGCGCATGGACAAGCTTACACGATAACGACAGTAGTTGGGATTTAGGAGCATTAAATACAGGTGCAAACCCCGGAGCATTTAACTACGGTTGGGGTTCATACGATATGACCAGTCATGATGTGTTGCCAACAAATATTTATCTCATAAAAATAAAAACCGGAACAACATACAATTTCAGAAAATTTATGATTCAGCGTTTGGTTTACGATTCGCAATGGATTTTTACATTTGCCAACATTGACGGAACAGACAGCAATACAGTAAAAATTACCAAATCGGCATACGCCAATAAATTATTTGCTTATTATAATTTTAACAACAAAACACAATTTAACCGTGAGCCTAATGCCAATACATGGGATATGGTATTTACCTACTTCAACACACCTGTTTTGTTAGGTCCGCCACCAGCAGTGCAATACAATGTTGCAGGAGTTTTATGTAACCCCATGTCGCCATCATACCGTATTAGTCATGTAAATAAAAATACAGTTTCACCACTTATTAGTTCATTTAATACACAAGCAAATAATATTAGCTGGGATTGGGCAACACCTCCAATGGGCCCGCCACCGGCTGATTATGCAATAACAGATTCAATGGCATTTTTCGTTCGTTGTCAAACAGATACTCGTCCGTATCGTATAGTGTTTACTAAATTTACCGTAAACGATCCTGGCAAATTTGTTTTCGTAAAACAATGGTTTCCGGCTGTGGGCATTGCCGAAACACAATCAGCAAAAAATGAATTTACGGTTTACCCAAATCCTGCAACTTCATCCATTACAATATCTGCAAATACTTTAACTCCTGCTACAGTTCATATTTTCGATTTAACAGGAAGAACAATTTTATCGAAACAAATAAGCAATGCAACAGAATCAACAATTGATTTAAGTTCGATGAATAAAGGACTTTATATTATTTCAATTGAAAGTGAAGGAACAAAAGTTTCGAAAAAATTAATCATTGAATAAATACGTTTTACATATAATAAAAACAGCACGCACTCTAATTATTGGGGTGTTTGCTGTTTTATTACATATTGGTGTTTTTGCACAAACACGCGACACAGTTACCAATAAAACACAAGAATTAAATGATGTTGTAGTTACCGGACAGTATGGTGAAAACTCGTTGAGTAAATCGGTTTATAAAATGCGGGTGATTGACACAAAACGAATTCAGGCACAGGGCGCATTTAATTTACGCGATGTATTAACCAACGAACTAAACATGCGTGTTTCGCAAGATCCAGTGCTTGGCAGCAGTTTATCAGTTCAAGGTGCAGGCGGACAAAATATCAAATTTTTAATTGACGGAGTTCCGATTGTGGGTCGCGAAAACGGAAACATTGATCTTTCGCATATCAATATCAATACCGTTGAACGTGTTGAAATAGTTGAAGGTCCGATGAGTGTGATTTACGGAACAGATGCATTGGGTGGTGTAATCAATATCATTTCAAAAAAGAATTTTAGAAGTCCGTTGCAAGTTGGATTAAACTCCTCGGTTGAATCGATAGGAAATTATAACAACGATATATTTCTCAATTCAAATTACAAAAACTGGAACATATCAGTAAGCGGAGGAAGAAACTTTTTTGAAGGATTTAACAACAACTCATCATCGCGTTTTATGTTATGGAAACCACGCGAACAATATTTTGCCAATGCCACCATCGGAAAAAGTTTTAAGCGTGCAACACTTCGTTTAACAAATAGTTATTTCAACGAAAAAATTACCGACCGTGATTCGGGAACCATCACTCCATATTTTGCTTATGGCTCCGACCATTACTATTACACACAACGGATGTCGAGCACACTTTTTTACGATTTCAAAATCAGTAATATTCGACAAATAAGCATGGTACTTTCATACTCTGATTACAGAAGAATTAACAATGCTGTAAGAAAAGATTTGGTGACATTGCAAGAACAACTTGTGCCTGATGCAAGCCAACAAGACACAACACATTTTACCGAATGGTTAACTCGCGGAACGTATGCAAAACGTGTTAAAAAAATCTCTTATCAAATGGGATATGAAGTTACATTGGATAATATCAGTGGAAATCAGATTAGCGATAAAGCCCGTCAAAACGGTGATTACAGTATTTTTGGAAGTACAGAAATGCGATTGATGGATAGAATTTTAATTCGTCCCGGATTGCGTTACACCTACAACACACAATTTGCAGCACCACTTATTCCATCCTTAAATTTAAAATATGATTTTACCGAAAATATTTCGATGCGTGCATCTTATGGAAAAGGTTTTCGTGCACCATCGATGAAAGAGTTGTATTTAAATTTTGTGAACCCAACACATTTTGTTCAGGGAAATCCAAATCTTAATTCGGAAAACGGAGACAATATTCAGTTGAGTTTTCTTTACGAAAATCGTTTTCCAGAAAGAGTATTCAGAATTGAGCCTTCGTTTTTTTACAACAAAATTAATGATATGATTGATTTAAAAATCAACACCAGTACATCAAACATATCGGGTCCATTGAGTGCAACTTATTTTAACGTAAATAAATTTCAAAGTACCGGTACAGGAGTAAACATGGAATACCGCGCACCACATTACTCGTTGGTTTTTGGTTATAGTTACACAGGTACCAATCGCGAGTTGCAAAATATTTCGGACAAAACATTTTTCTTTTCGAATGAAGTACGTACCAATTTTAATTATGTATTTAAAAAACCTGACGTAAACTTTTCGGTGTTTTATAAATACAATGGAAAAATGCAGAATTACCAATTTGATGTAGTGTCGCAACAAATTACTTTGGGATATATCGACCCGTTTAGTTTGCTTGATGTAAGTGTTGGAAAAGGATTCTTCAAACACGCACTCAATATTACAGCAGGAGTAAAAAATATTTTAAATGTAACCAACGTAGCTGCCAGTCTTTCTGCAGGTATTCACTCATCTGGAAGCAATACGGCACAAGCTGCAATGGGACGCATTTTATTTATCGGTGTACATTATACGTTTGAAAAAAGTAAACGATGAAAATGTTAAATAGAAATAAATTCTTATTCGTAATGATGGCTGTTTTTGCTTTCATTTTTTCATCATGCGAAAAAAAAGAACAACCTATTGAGTTGCCAAAAGGTAACGATTCCATTCAATTAGAATCGGTTTCACTGGGAGCTAATTACGACAAACAAATTTTTGTAAATCTCGAAACAAAACAAACAACTGTAATTGAAAACAATTCATGGGATTTGTATTTTGATTCGAGTCCGCAGGGATTTATGATTTACATGAATGGCGGAAAAGGCGTGCTGGTTGCGAAAACCAATTCAATCAATTTTACGGATTGTTCCATCACCACAAATTACAAATGGCAATGGGATGCTGCAGATGGATTAACTGATTCGGTGGTGCTAAGCAATTGGTGTAACAAAACATCGCTATCAACAAACGACAGTGTTTATATAATCGACCGCGGAGCAAGTATTACCGACCCTTCTAGGTTTATGCAATTTAAAATTGTTTCGGTTAATGCAACAAAATACGTTTTACAAATTGCCGATATTAACGGAGGCAACATGCATTATTTTACAGTATCAAAAGATCCTTTAAAAACGAATGTTTATTTATCGTTTGATAATGGCGGAACGTATTTAAATTTTGAACCCAATAAAAATAATTGGCAAGTTTGTTTCCTACGTTACCGTTGGGTTTATTATCAGTTTAATCCACCATTATTATACACCGTTACGGGTGCTTATTTAAACACTGCGAATTACGAAGCTGCGGTTGACAGCTCAATGAAATTTGAAAATATTACATACAACAATAGCATGCCATTACAGTATAATTCGAATCGTGATGCTGTGGGTTTCGACTGGAAAGTTTACAACTTTACAACAGGACGATATACTGCAAGAAATTATGTGAATTATATTTTACGTCCTAAAACTCCGGGTAAATTATTTAAGTTTCGTTTTATTGATTATTACGATGAAATGGGATTGAAAGGAACACCAAAATTTGAAGTACAGGGAATGTGAAAAAGTGAGTAAGTGGATTAAGTGTGTAAGTGTTTAAGATTAAATTATTTTCATTCGTACTTCGTTAATCTTTGTTTTATCGGTTGAAAGTATGGTAAATTGAAACTTGCCAATCTCAATAGTTTCGGTACGTGCCGGAATATTTTCGTGTAGTGCAACAATAAATCCCCCAAGTGTCTGATACTCGCCAACCGGAATATTCAATTCATATTTATCGTTGAGGTAATCAATTTCTAAACGTGCATTAAATAAAAATTCATTTTCGCTCAGTTGCTTTTCGGTAAGCTGTTCCACATCATGTTCATCTTCAATCTCACCAAAAATTTCTTCCATAATATCTTCAATGGTAACGATACCTGCGGTTACACCAAGCTCGTCAACCACCAGTGCAATACTCTTATGCGTTTTGGTAAATGTATTAAGCAATTCATTAGCAGGCATTGCCTCGGTAGCTACTTCAATTGGAATTAAAACCGAGCGAATATTTTTCGGTTTTTTAAACATTTCTTTTTGATGAACATAACCGATAATATGATCTACCGTTTCGTGATGAACAAGAATTTTAGACATGCCGGTTTCAACAAATTTCTGATACAACTCATCCACATCCGACATTACATTTACACTCACCAACTCGGTTCGGGGAGTCATACACTCGCGCACTTTTACGTTTGCAAAATCGAGTGCATTTTTAAAAATCTCGGTGTCTACATCACCTTCGTCATGAACATCTTCGGCACTTTCGGTAACATACTGATCTAAATCAACACGACTAAAAACAGGCGACACTTCGGTAAAGTTTAACCTGAATAAATTATTTAAAATAAATTTTGCCAGCCACATGATAAAATGCACCAATGGCCAAAAAATATAATACGTGATCAAAAAAGGAAAAGCAAAAACAGCCAGAATAATATCGGGATTAATGCGAAACAAAACCTTAGGAATAAACTCGGCAGTTACCAAAACAATTGCCGTTGAAATAATGGTTGAAATAAGCAACAGTAAAAATGTGCTATGCTGCTGATATGGAATTAAATTTAGAACAACAGGTTTTAAAAAATCGGCCATGTAAATACCATAAATAACCAAACCTAAATTATTGCCAACAAGCGTGGTGCTAATAAATTTTGAAGGATTGCTGACAAATGGAGAAAGTATTTTTGCCGAAAAACTTCCTTGTTTATTTTTTAGTTCGATGAGTAATTTATTTGCCGAGATAAAAGCAATTTCGATTCCCGAAAAAAATGCCGAGATCAATATGCTGATAACGATGATGGGTATTAACGTGGTGTCCATGTGGTGCGAAGATAGGTTTTTTTTTGAAGGGATGAAGGGATTAGGTGATGAAGATATGAGGGAGATGATGGTTAAAAAATGCTGAGGGATTTTTGAAAATATAATTTTAAATTGCTGTGGATTCTAACTCCGAAAAGAAACAATTAAGCCTGATTGAAAATGATAAATAATACGAAATAAACAAAAGCTCAAACCTGTACAATACATTCCTATTTGGACGGATATAGGAAGGTTTTGATGGAAAACCAGCCGGTATATAGAAGTTATAGGGCATTTTATGCAGACATTACATAATGACATTTAAACTACAAATAAAAAAACCAATTCCAATCATCAAGGTGACATTTGTTTTGACTGTTATAACTGTAATTTGTTATGACTTTTATTTGACGAAGACAAATCCTGACATTAACTCTATTGCAATTCCATTTGCATTTATAGCTTTGACAGGTGTTGCTTTATTTGTTGAGAGCATATTTTTTGCAATCATTTTTTATAGACATATTGCAAGTACTAGGAGAATTTTGATTCCTGTTTTTCTGCTGACATCAATGATTCCTATTTACTTCATCTACAATTGGTATTCAGACAGACCCGTAAAAATTCCTGAACCTGGTTTATTAAATGTCTCCTTTGCCAAGTATCAAACCGACAGCAAATTAATTATTGACAATTATTTACAAACTGCAATTGATGATAATAATATTGATGAATACCGTGACACAATTCAAACTGCATCCATTGACACGATTTTTTATTCGCTAGACAAGACACGCTTTTTTGCGATAATAATTGCTGTTGCTAAAGACAAAGGCAAAGTGAAATATTGTGCAAACTACCGAATTGGTAGACTTGTTTCAGACAAATGGGAATTAGGAAAACCCAAAGGCAATATGTGGATATCATGCTTTCAATCGGTTGACATTTTAAAAAAAGAACTTCGACAATATTATTACAAGTCTTACTCAATTAATAAATCTTCCGACAAACCTGAAATATGGAATGACAATTATATTTTTGATTTTAGTTCTCCGACAAAATAATGACGACCGAAAGAAAAACGCCCTATAACATGCGCTTGTAGCAAGTGGGGTTTCGTTTTGGTATCAACTTTTTATTTCTAAATTGCATTTGTTCTGCGTGACAGTTTTGTGGTTCTAATTCGCCACCTGCTGCAAGCGCAGGAACGTTATGCGCAACCTTATGATGACTACTTCATAAAAATATTTGTTTCCTAATAAAGAAACCTGTACTTTTGACAAAATTTATCGTGGTGACAGAAAAATTCAAAGTTCAGTTTTTAGAAGAGGCAGCTGACTTCCTTGACACGCTTGACATCAAAGCCAGAGCTAAAATCATTTATAACATTCGAAAAGATCAGGTGACAAGCGACAAAGACCTCTTTAAAAAACTAACTGAGGACCTTTGGGAGTTTAGAACATTGTTCAATAAAACTCATTACAGACTCTTTGCTTTTTGGGACAAATCCGAAAAGACAAACACAATTGTAATTGCAACACATGGGCTTATTAAAAAGACAGATAAAACTCCACATGCTGACCTTGACAAAGCATTAAGATTAATGAAAATTTATTTTGAACAAAAAAACTGACATCATGAAAAATATAAAAAAATTAAAAATCTATTCCCTTGACGAATTAACCGACAAACATATCGGTAAACGTGGGACACCAAATCGCGAATCATTTGAATATGAATTGAGCCTTGACTTAATTGGTGTGGCAATTAAACAAGCAAGACAGGAAAGACATTTGACGCAAGAAGAACTCGGTAAACTTATTGGCGTTCAAAAAGCACAAATTTCAAAACTTGAAAACAGCTTGACAGACGCCAGGTTTGAGACAATTTTAAAAGTATTCAAAGCACTCAACGCAAAAATAAATTTTAATGTTGAGCTACTGAATCAACGAGTAAAAATAGCGTGACAAAAAAGTAAGGCAGCGCATAACACGCGCTAATAATCAATTTGGGTTTTCGTTTTGGACAGCACAATAATGACAGAGAGACAAGAAATATATTTTGAATTATTTGATGCTGGAGACATCGTTCTACTTGAACCATTAGAGTTAATTAAATATGACTCCGTTCCCTCGCATCTGTGATGCGTGGCTTTCATCACTTTTTTTTCTTCTGCTGAAAATAAAATATCACTCCAAATAAAATGGCTATTACGAAATAGAGGTACGCTTTATCGTTTAAAAAATTTTCGAAAATGCTGATGTAAACACCTACCAGCAGTGCTGCAATTGCTATGATGAGCCAGTTAAGTAAAATCCACTTTTGCATTATCTTTTTACGCTAATGGTCCCTTTAATTTTAAAAATACGATAACGTGTAAACTCGGTATTCGATTCAAAACCTTCGCCCATAATAATTTGTTCGGGTGTGGTAATGCGCACAAACTGATCGGAAGAAATACGTTGTGTCGACTCATCCCAATTAAGCAATTCGGTGTTTAATGTATCGCCTTTATTGTTTACCAGCACCACATCATTTTTTGCAACCATTCGCTTTTCGCGGTCGTATCGTATGGCATATTTTGCTTTGAGGTAACTATCAATTTTTCTATTTTTATTAAAAAAATAGGCGGTAATGCCTTTGCGCATTTCGGTGTAATTTTTTTCTTCGTTGCTGTAACGCTCGAGCAGTGGCGCAAACATACGTGCTTTGGTAATTCCTGAGTCGGTAAAATTTATCTGAACATTTTGCCCGGTTTCGATGGGCATTGTATTTTTTTCGGTAACAATACGAACCTTTTCTATTTCATCATTGCACGAAGCAAAAACAAACAAAAGAAAAGCTATTTGAAAAAACGTTTTCACACGTTAATTATATTTATATCGTAGAAACCATTTATCGCTAAACGTAATGCCAAAAACAATACGCCAGTATTCTTCTTTAATGAGGTTATTATCGGTAGTACCACGAACAAAATACTCGCCTGTAATGTTTAATTTAGATTTATTACGACCCAGCGGAAAGCCCATGCCTGCTGATATTCCGTAGGTTGCAATATCGGTTCCGGTGATATTTAAATAACCATTATCGTATCGGGCACCAACACGGTATTCTATTCTTTTTAAATAATTTTTGTAATCGAAATTTGAAGGAATATAACTTGCTCCAACTGATACACCCAACATGTTTTTTAACGAATCTGATTGTCCGAAAAAATTATATGCCGACCAGTTCGAATAATTTACATCGGCACAAATCAACCACTCATCAACTTTCTCAAATGAGATTCCTGTTTTAATAATGAGCGGAAGATTAACAGTTCCGTGATTGCTACCTTCAAAAACAACAGTGTCTTTTGATGATTGTAAACCACCAACACCCATCGTGCGCGCTGTGTACGTTTGTGTACCAATCATTGATGATGGCAGGTTAACGGTGCTGCCAACTACCAATCGGTATTTATCTTTAAATGTTTTATGATATTGTAATCCGAAATCAAAATAAATATCGCCAATGTATGAGCTGCGCGTTTCCTGAATATTATATTTATTAAGTGAAGGATCAACCAACATTGTTTTTGTTTGATAAATCTGACCCCACACATATGAAAAGTTAAAACCAAGTGAAAGATCGGGTAGCACTGCAATGCCCGAACCAAAATAAAAACGTGATAAACCTCCGCTTCCTAATGATTGGTAACCGATAGGAAATCCTCCCGGAATTGACGAATAATCGACAGTTGAAACAATATTATAACCAACACTGCTAACAGGTTGCAAGCCAAACGACATTCCCCATCGTAATTTTTTTGATAACGGAACAGCCACTCCTAAATATCCGTACGAATAATTTTTAATAAAACTGCTGCTGTTGGTACTCGATAAAGTTCCTTCGCTGTATTTAAAACCTGCTTCAACAACAGTATATCCAAGTGCGCTGTATGATGCAGGATTTGAAACATTGATTGCTGCAATTTTGCGTAAACCGATGGCTGTTTGCCCCAATGCAGTTTGCTCGGCAGTACCACCAAATTGCAAATCGCCAATACCAACTGCCGAATAAGGCGATTTGGTAAGGTTTTGAGCATGAGCCACAACAACCAACACAATCGTAAAATAAATAAAGCTCAGGGCTTTGTTAAACATTGATAGATGAAATTTTATTTAGTCCGTATAGTACCAAAAAAGGCGCTGCAAATATGTCTCTTTTTATGTGTTTATCAAATAAAGCTGAATCGCCACCACAAGTAATAACCTGAATTGGGCCAAATTGTTCTTCATAACGCTCTATGGTTTGGTTTATTTCTCCAACTACACCGAAGAAAGCACCTGATAATATTGATGTTTCGGTAGTGTTGCCAATAAACTCCGAAATGAGACGAAAAGAAACCAACGGCAATTTTTTTGTAAACTGATGCATGGCTTGCAAACGCATATTTAATCCGGGCGAAATGGCTCCACCAAAATATTCACTATTATCCGAAACAAAATCGAAAGTGATGCAAGTGCCCATATCAATAACCAAACAATTTTTATCGGAAAATAAACCAACAGCACCTGCAACAGCAGCAATCCTATCAACACCAAGTGTTTGTGGAGTTTGGTATGTTGATGTAAAAGGTAATTTAGTTTGATGAGAGAGTTTGATAAATTTTGATTTTTCGGCAAGCATGTTTTCGAGCCCTACAAAAGTTTCGCCCACACTGCTTAAAACGGTATGTGTTGGTAAAAATTTACGAACCAGACTTTCTATTTTCCCGATTTCATTTTTATCAAATACAAAAGTTTCGGTAATTTCATTTTCGATAAAAATACCTGCTTTTATTTTGGTGTTTCCAATATCAATTGATAACGTTACCACTATATTTTAACGATAAGAAGTTATTGCAGCAAAAATAAGAACTACTGTAAGTCCAAGTGATGTGGCTACCCCGTACCCAAAATTACTCCAGGCTTTATTACTTTTTATACTTTGTGCAGTTTTAGTATAAGATTTAGCATAAGCAGGGTGTTGCATTAATTTTGGATTTGTATTTCCAAGATTAAAATCGCTTGGTGGTGAACTTGAAATAGAAATAGGAACAAGAATAGGAACAAAGTAAAACCACACCATCATGCCCGAAAGGAAAGATCCTACGGCAGCAGCGTGATATCCATCATAATTTTGAAAAGCATCTGCTCTAGCTTTAGATGTAAGTTCCACATCCGAAAGATTATCTTCTGATGCTTGCCCTTTCAAAATTTCTCTGAATGTGATTTGAGCTATATCTGTTTTACTAATAAAATAGATAGAAGTATCTGTTGAGTTCGCTAACTTGAATCGAACTTGATCAGCAGTAAGCGTATCAATAAATGCCTTAACAACTTCGCTGCTATTCGTAGGATATATGTACGAAATTACCATTTGTGATGTATCAATTTTTTTATAAGTTTTTTCAGGTTTAAACGAAACAGATTTCATCCGTTTCAACATATCGCCTGCAAAGCCAATGGCTTTAATATTTGAATAACTTATGCTGTATAGCGTTGTGTCTTTCGAATCATCAAAAATGGTAAACACAATTTGCTGTTTGTTATACGAAACTATTTTCATCACAATATTTTCGTTTGTTTCAGTAAGCACATAATCCTGAGCATAAATTGCAGAAGAGAAAATGCTGATGAGCATTAAAGCGATAATTTTTGAAACTATTTTCATTTGTATTCTATTTCTTTATTAGCAAAGATTTTTATTTCGTTGTTTACTTTTACCATCAACCTTCCAGCTCTGTCGATGCCAGATATTTCGCCTTCAAATTCTTTACCATTAGCAAGATAACATGCTTTTGTATTTATTCTATAAAGGGCCTGATGATAATCGTCCATCAACTTGCTTTTCAAATGTAATGATAGTTCATCGAAACGTAAATTAAGTTTATCTATCAGCCATTTTAACACCTCATTTACATCAACTGTTTTTTTGGTGTTTTGTGTAATTGAAGTTGCCTGTTGATTAGCAAACAAAACCTGATTTACGTTTAAACCAATTCCAATAATTGTACTTTTAATTTCGTCTCCTTGCAGTGAGTTTTCAATTAATATTCCTGCAATTTTTTTATTATTTACATAAATATCGTTAGGCCATTTAATTTTTGTAACACCCAGAAACAACTCATTTACCAAATCAAAAACAGCAAGACTCACAAATAAATTAATATAAACTTGCTCATCGGCTTTTAAAAAATTGGGCAAAACAAAAATACTCATCAATATATTTTCATCATGAGCCGATTCCCATAAATTACTCTGTTGCCCCTTGCCATGTGTTTGAAATTTTGCAGTAACAACAGCTCCGTTTTGAGCCAGTTTTCTGTCAATCAAATCCTTCAAAATATCATTGGTTGAGGTAACCTCTTCAAACTTAAAAAAAGAAGAACCTATTAAATGTTGAGTGATATGAGTCAAATTGTATTACTTTTGCGCTCGAAGATAAGAGATTTAAATGGCTAAAAAAGTACCTGCTAAAACCAGCAAACCCAAAGCTGCAGCTAAAAAAGTAAGTAAAACAAAAACTGCTGCCAAAAAAACAGCAGCCCCAAAAAAGGTTGCTACCGTTAAGGAAAAACCTGCACCAAAAACAAAAACTGTAAAACGCCCTGTAAAAACCACTAATGATGGTTTGGAAATAGCGTTAACACTGGCACAGGGAATGGCAGAGAGAAAAGCTGAAGATATCAGAATTTTGGATATGAGAAATGTTGCAGGCGCATCAACCGATTATTTTGTGATTAGCCACGCACTTTCTGACAAACAAGTTGAAGCGATTGCCGATAGTGCCGAAGAAGAACTATTTAATAAAACAAAAGAACGTCCTTGGCACCGCGAAGGATTTGAAAACCTCGAATGGGTTTTGTTGGATTATATAAACGTGGTTGCTCATGTATTTCAGCAAGAGAAAAGAGATTTTTATGCTGTTGAAGAACTTTGGGGCGATGCAATTCCAGTTCCATTTAAAGCTAAATAAGCATCAATTAAGTAAACTTTAACAATATCTTGTTTTAGAAATTTGTTAATTGCATAAAAACATCGATGCGATTTATTTCGATTTTACTATTATTTTTTTCGATTAACCTGACGGCACAAAATGCCCAAAAAGTTTATGCCGATACCCGATTTAAAAGTCGTGTGGTATATGCTCAAACACGTCCGAATATATTTACCGACTTTGCCTGGACCGAACCTGACTATCATCAAACGGCAGTTACTTTTCTCAATCATGTTTATTATTTCACCTTTAACGGAGCAAGTTTTTTGCTCACACAATTAGATGAAAACATGATGCGATTAGAAGGTGGAGGAACTTCGTCAACGGTTGAAAAAGAAGTATCACAAAAAAATATTTATTACGATAAATCTCTTTTAAAAAATACGCAGTCAACACAAAACAAATGGATTGCTTATGCTCAAAAAGAAAACACATCAGATAGCAGTAAATATCATTTGCAATGGAAATGGGAGCAAACCAATGCAAGCGTTTTAGTTATTCCCGAGTACGAAATATGGACATTCGAAATTAGTGAAAAGCGCATTATCTATATTTACCGTATAAAACAAGCAAATGGTGAGTTTTCATACTTTATACAAAATGCTTCATATTTAATTGCCAGCGAATATGACGGCACAAAATTATTGTTGCTCGATATAAATTGTAATGGGATTTATACCGACTCGGCTGATCAAATATTGTTTCACTCATGGAATCCTTTTGATAAATCAAAAGCGTATAAAAAGGTAAATATGTTTGTCGAAAATTTTTGGTACGACATCTCTTATCTAAACAAATTATTATTTGTGGATGTTGCTTATGAAAATGGAAAGTTATCGCTTACAAATACAAACACTTTGTTTAACAACAACCCAAATATAAGTGGCAGTGTGAGTTTTAAAAAAGTTCCAAAAGGTGCGCGAATACTCATAAATAACGAAGAAGTACTTTCTAAAAAAGGAAAGAATATTTACAACTACGGTTTTGGAAATTATCATGCACAAGTTTTTGCTAATGGATTTGCAGCAAATGAATTTACTTTTTGCGTAAACGAAAAAAACAGCAATCCAACGTTTCGTTTTCAAAAATCAGAAGCGAAAGCTGTTATTGAATTAAAGCATCTTATTTCGGATGATTTTGTTGTTCAGCTAAAAAACACAAATGGTGAAACTCAACATTTTTATAATCAAAAAATAATTGAAACCTTACCCGGGAATTATGAAATGATAATGAATGTTGGTGGATTACAATTGAGTGAAAAATTTGAGCTTAAAAAAAATGAAACCCATGTGTATGATTTCGAAAATGCTTTAATAAAAAGTAAATAATCTTTTACTTCGAAATCAAGATATCATCAAGCGTTTTAAAAATTTTTCCAAACGAATATTGCTGCAAAACAAGCATATCTTTTTCGTCATTTAAAAATGCTAAATACCTGTCAGAGTCATATTCCATAGGGTGACTATCGGTATCATAATGCTCTTTGGTTTTGCGGTCAACACCTTTTCTGTTTACTTGCAATTTTATTTTCGAACCGTCATTTTTAGTAAGAACAATTACACAAAATGGCGTAATTTTTTGTACCGAATCTATCTCTACATTTGTTGCATCACTGTAACCTTCAAAATACAAATGCTGAAAACTATTCAGGTAATAAAGTAAATATTTTGGGTCGCTGTTCAATATTTTATCATTTGATTTTAAGACAGGCGTTGTACCATTTTCAATAATAAACGAATGACTCATATCTTCAGGATATTGCACGCTTACCGATTTTATCAGTTCGGGTTTTACGTTAAATATTTCTCTGCTTTTCCATTTTTTTTCTTCGGCACAAAATCTTGAAGAAAGATACCCAACAAAGCCACTTACGTGAGTTACGTA
>CANKGI010000012.1 GCA_947481365.1 Bacteroidota bacterium
GACACCTATCATATTTATTAATTTCAAAAATGCAATTTGTGTTTCTTAAAATATATTCGATATGAAGGAAAGCGACAGGGATAAAGCTTGTAAAAAAGAATATTAAATAATAAGACATTAGTTCCCGGTCTAATTCATTGTTAAATTTATAATAAGCTAGCAATAAAAAGATAAAAATTGTTACGTAAAACAAAAATGTCAACGCGTCTAATTGCTTCCTGATTGTAATCCTATATTCTTTCAAATTATAATTTTATTGCCACACGTTAACTCTAACACCCCCCGTTCACACGAACGTGTCATACGTGTCGCTTTTTCAAATGCAATATATAAAATAAGCGTATGTTTTATACTGACACATTTATGAATGCGCGAAAAGATTTAATAAAAATAATGAGTGGTGTGATTTTGTGTGGTGGTAATTGACACCCCCTCTGTTTCTCCCCCTTGATAGGGGGAGACCTGCGCAATGGCTGCCATCGCAAGGCAATCCCCTCCCTATCAAGGGAGGGTTAGGGTGGGTGTAAATGGAGTGTCATTTCACACCCTCAAACTCCTCAATATATTTCTCTATTGCCAATAATACTTTTTCGGTTTCATCAATCACCTCTTCATCTGTAAATCTTAAAACAGTTATTCCTTTGCCTTCTAAATAGGCAGTTTTCTTGGCATCTTTATATTGCACCGAAAGATCGTGATGTGTAATTCCATCCAATTCAATGACAAGTTTGAGTTGATTACAAAAAAAGTCGGCAATATAAAAACCTATTGGTTTCTGTCTATGAAAATCATATCCCAACTGATCGCCTTTTAAAAACTTCCAAACAATTTTTCTGATTGCGTTGGGTTGTTTCTTAGTTCACAGGCAAACTCTGTAAGTTTTGTGTTGTAAAGAATTTTCACTGCATAAAAATAAAATATGTTCGTACAAATACAAACCATATTCGGAACTCTTGTATAACATTACATAACCTTCGGAGGGTTATTCGGAGCTCATGTAGAACATTACATAACCTTCGGAGAGTTATTCGGAACTCGTGTATAACATTACACAACCTTCGGAGGCTTATTCGGAACTCGTGTAGAACATTACATAACCTTCGGAGAGTTATTCGGAACTCGTGTAGAACATTACACAACCTTCGGAGGCTTATTCGGAACTTCTGTAGGGCATTACACTTCCTTCGGAGAGTTATTCGGAACTCGTGTATAACATTACATAACCTTCGGAGGGTTATTCGGAACTCGTGTATAACATTACACAACCTTCGGAGGAATGTTCATATCAGCTGGATGTGGTTTCGAAAACAAAAAACACTAATTTACTTTAAGAACAATTTTCCCAAACTGTTCTCCCCTTTCCATTTTTTCAATGGCTTGTTGTGCTTGTTCAAGTGGGTAAACAGAATCAACAACTGGTTTGATTTTATGCTCGGCTACAAACTTCACCATGTTTGCAAAATCATCATCGTTGCCCATGGTAGAGCCCAAAATATCCAATTGTTTCCAGAAAATTTTAGCAGGCACACCGCTGTTAAATGCACCAAGTGTTGCACCGTAAAAAGCAATTCGTCCGGCAGGGTTTGCTATATCTGTAAGCTTCGCAAAATTGTCTCCGCAAGCGCTATCAACTATCGCATCAAAACCCCCACTTTGCTTTTGAATGTCTTTATGCCAACCTGCCTGTCCGGTAGGCAGGGTATCAGTTTTATAATTTACTCCACCCTTTGCTCCCATTTCAATAGCACGTTTTATTTTTTCATCGCTACCCGATGTAACATAAACATTGCAACCTGCTGCAATGGCAAACTGCATCACAAACAAAGCCACACCACCTCCAACACCTGTTACCAAAACATTCTCGCCTTTTGCTGCACGGGCACGCGTAAACAAAACACGAAATCCGGTTAAACCTGCTAATGGAATTGCAGCCGCTTCTTCAAAAGTTAAATGCGCTGGTTTATGATGCAACAATCGCGAATGAATTTTTACATACTCGGCAAAAGTTCCATCTTCTGCCATTCCTAAAATTTTATAATCTTTAGATTGTGTATGTGGATTGCTTCCCCAGTTTAACGATGGGTTTAAAATCACTTCCTTTCCAAGCCAATTTTTATCAACTGCAGAACCAATTTTATCAACCACACCAGCACCACAACTTCCCTGTGTGGATGGGTAACGTAAGCCACCATATTGTCCTTTTTGTATCCACAAATCGCGGTGATTAAAACATGCTGCATGAATTTTTACCAGCACTTCATCGTTGCCAATTTCGGGAGTGGCAACATCGGTATATTTTAATGGCTGGTTTATTCCTTCGAGAATAACGGCTTTCATATTTTCGATTTATAATGATGATAAATTATTTTTAAGCACTTCAATTTTTGCAAGAGCATCTGCTTTTTTCTGACGTTCTTTTTCAACCAAATCAGGTTTGGCATTGGCAACAAATTTTTCATTGGCAAGCTTCGCATCTACTGATTTTAAAAACCCTTCGAGGTATTCAATCTCACCGGTTATTTTTATTTTCTCGGCATCAGCATCAATTTCTAAATTCAAGAAAACATACACTTCATCGGTATTCACCGGAATAAGTTGTGCGTTGTTTTGCTTCTCATTTACAAAATGTATTGTCGAAACATTTGCCAGTTTTTTTATAAGAAACTTAAATGGTTCGTACAAGTTTTTATCGTTTGCTTTAATGCTTATTTCGAATGCTTCCTTCGGACTCAAACCTTTGCTGTTTCTTAATTCGCGAATCTTTGTAATGGTTTCGAATGTGCGGGATAAATTGTGATTTGATGTATAATTAATTGTTGATATATCCTGTGGAGACGTATAATTATTGTCTTTTGTTACAATTTGTGGAGACGTATAATTATACGTCTCTACGGATGTTGGATATGATGCAATACAAATACTTTCTCCATCTTTTCTATCCAACAGGCCTGCCTGTCCGGTAGGCAGGTTCTGCCAGATTTCTTCGGTAATAAATGGCATGAAAGGATGTAACAATTTCATCAACTCCTCAAAGAACTGTACTGTATTTTTGTATGATGATTCGTCAATCGGTTGTTGGTAGGCAGGTTTCACCATTTCGAGATACCACGAACAGAAATCGTCCCATATCAATTTATAGATCGACATCAACGCTTCGCTCAACTTATAATCGTTCAGTTTTTGCTCAATCTCTTTCAAGGTTTCATTAAAACGCGAAGCAAACCAATCGGCCGAAATCTGATTGCTCTTTAATATTTCTGCATCAAAATTTGAATCCGATTTTACTTCCCAACCTTTAATCAAACGAAATGCATTCCATATTTTATTGGCAAAATTTCTACCCTGTTCAACTTGCGATTCATCAAACAAAATATCATTTCCTGCAGGCGAGCACAACAACATTCCCATACGTACACCATCAGCACCATGCAGTGCAATTAAATCGAGTGGGTCGGGAGAATTACCAAGACTCTTACTCATTTTTCTACGTTGTTTGTCGCGAACAATTCCTGTAAAATAAACATTCGAAAACGGCTTCTCTCCTCTCCATTCATAACCAGCCATAATCATACGTGCCACCCAAAAGAAAATAATTTCGGGAGCTGTTACCAGATCGTTTGTTGGATAATAATATTTGATGTCTTCGTTGTCTTTGTCTTTAAATCCATCAAACACAGTTATCGGCCAAAGCCACGATGAGAACCAAGTGTCAACTACGTCTTCGTCTTGATGTAATTGCCCAATTGAAAATTGAGAATTGAGAATTGAAAATTTTTTGATGGCTTCCTCTTCATTTTTCGCAACAACAAAACTTCCATCTGGCGCATACCAGGCTGGAATTCTTTGTCCCCACCAAAGCTGGCGACTGATACACCAATCTTTAATATTTTCGAGCCAATGACGATACGTATTTTTCATGTTGGCCGGATGAAATTTGATTTCATCATTCATCACCGCATCAATCACCTGAGGATTTTTAGCAATGAATTTTTTCATATCAACCCACCATTGTAAAGTGAGTCGTGGTTCAATTACAGCTCCAGTACGTTCGCTTGTTCCAACCTGATTTTTATATTCTTCAACCTTGGCAATATGACCAGCTTCTTCCAAATCAATTACAATTTGTTTGCGTAATGCAAATCGGTCTTTTCCTATGTATGATTCAACTTTTGCATGCTCATTCAAAAAACCTTCTTCGGTTAAAATATCAATCACTTCTAGGTTATGCTTCTTACCAATTTCGTAGTCGTTTTTATCGTGTGCAGGAGTTATTTTTAAACAGCCTGTACCAAAATCCATTGCAACATATTCATCTGCAATAACAGGAACTTCTCTATTAATAAAAGGCACGATTACTTTTTTACCAATAAGGTGTTTGTACCTTTCGTCATTAGGGTTTACACAAACAGCGGTATCAGCTAAAATGGTTTCGGGACGGGTTGTTGCGATGGTAATAAATTCAGTTGACGGTTGACGGTTGACAGTTGACGGTATACTGTCAACTGTGATCTGTGAACTGTTAACTAAATAATATTTCAGGTAGTACAATTTCGAATTTACATCCTTATAAATTACCTCCTCATCACTCAAAGCTGTTTTTCCCTGAGGGTCCCAGTTTACCATTCTGAGTTCACGGTAAATCAATCCTTTTTCATACAAATCGATAAACACTTCGGTAACCGCTTCACTCAGGTTTTCTTCCATTGTAAAACGAGTACGTTGCCAGTCGCAACTTGCACCCAGTTTTTTCAATTGCTCAAGAATAATACCTCCGTATTTCTCTTTCCACTCCCAAGCGTGTTTCAAAAAGTCCTCACGACTCAAATCCGATTTCTTGATTCCTTTTTCGCGAAGCATCTGAACAACTTTTGCTTCGGTAGCAATGGAGGCATGATCGGTTCCGGGAACCCAACATGCATTTTTGCCCATCATGCGAGCTCTTCGTGTTAAAACATCCTGAATGGTATTGTTTAACATATGTCCCATGTGAAGAACACCTGTTACGTTTGGTGGTGGAATAACAATGGTGAATGGTTCGCGTGAATCAGGTTCCGAATGAAAATAATTATTCTTTAGCCAATATTGATACCAGCCATCCTCAATTTCTGAGGGATTATATGTTTTAGAAATCTCTTTGCTCATAAAACTCCAAAAATAATTTTTGTATGCGAATCAGAAAATAAAAAACCCCAACCTTATAAAGGCCGGGGCTTCTAATTTATTATAAAAAAAATTAACCTCTTTTCTCTTTAATTTTAGCTGCCTTACCTTTTGCATCGCGTAAGTAAAAAATACGTGCCCTGCGGACTTTTCCGCGAGTCATCACTTCTACTTTATCGATGTTTAAGCTATACAAAGGAAAAATACGCTCAACTCCAACACCATTCGAAATTTTACGAACAGTAAATGTAGTTTGAATACCGCTATTTCTTTTTTGTAATACAACTCCTTGATATTGCTGAATACGCTCTTTATTACCCTCACGGATTTTATAATAAACGTTAACAGTATCGCCTGCATTAAATGCAGCAACATTCTTATCTTTTGTAAATTCTTGCTCTACTAATTTGATTGCGTCCATGCTCTGAATTCTTTAAACGGGATGCGAAAATATGATTTTGAGTAGAAAACACAAAATTTCTTTTCAGTTTGTTGAATTATTCTTCTTTCCCAAACATTTTGGGTCTTCTTAATTTTGTTCTCAATAAGCTTTGCTCATGCCTCCACTCTTCAATTTTAGCTTCATGTCCCGACAATAATATTTCTGGCACTTTCCAGTCTTTATATTCAGCAGGACGTGTATAAACAGGTGGGCTAATTAAATCATCTTGAAATGAATCGCTTAATGCGGATGTTTCGTCAGATAATACTCCAGGAATTAAGCGTACGATGGCATCAACAATTACGGCTGTGGCTAATTCTCCTCCGGTAAGTACATAATTTCCAATTGAAATTTCTCGGGTTACCAAATGCTCCCTTACACGTTCATCTACACCTTTATAGTGGCCGCACAAAAACATTAGATTGTTTTTGGTAGACAACTGATTGGCTAATTTCTGATCAAATAATTCTCCATCAGGGCTGAGGTAAATAATTTCATCATATGTTCTTTCAGCTTTCAGTTTCTGCATGCATAAATCTATTGGTTCAATCTGCATGACCATTCCAGCTCCGCCACCAAATGCATAATCGTCAACTGACTTTTGCTTACTTTTTGAATAATCGCGAATATTATGCAAACCAATCTCCACAATCTTTTTCTCGATTGCACGCTTCATAATCGAGTCGCCAAATGGGCTTTCGAACATGCCAGGGAATAGTGTGAGAATATCAATTTGCATATTTTATAATGCTATTAATCCTTCAGGTAAATTTAAGTATATGATTTTTTTCTTATCGTTTATTTCATTGATAAATTCATCTACAGCCGGAATCAATAATTCTCTGTTATTATGGGTAGTTTTTATCAATAACTGTTGTGGTAGCTCTTCAACATCTTCAACTTTACCTATTTCACCAAGTGTTTCATCAATCAATTTGTAACCAATAAAATCCAGGTTCGATATTTTTGAACGTCCTTTAACTTGTTTTGAAGGGAAAAGAATATTCAAACCTACAAACCTTGCTGCATGATTAGGTGTATCAATATCTTCTATTTTGATAATTGGGCTATCTTTATTTTCGGAAACCGACTGAATGAAAAAAGGAACGGGTTTTTCTTGAATTTCAAAAAATACCCATTCCTTTAATCGAATGTTTTGAGATAACTGCAATCTTAGTTCTCCTTTTGTACCGTGTAATCTTTCAATTACTCCGGCAGTGATGAAATCTTTTCTATTGAGAGATTTCATCTAAGCTAAAATTATTCAGCAGGAGTTTCTGAAGCTGCATCTGAAGGGATTTCTGCAGAAGTATCTGCAACAATAGTTCCTTCTTCAACATGAGGAGCTGACTCTGCAATTGCAGCTGCTACCTTAGCATCTTCTTCTGCTTTCAACTTTTCAGCTAATCTAACTGCACGAGCTTCTTTTACCTTAGTTTCGGCAGCAAGTGCTTCTGCTTTCTTCTCACTTACTGTTTTTTTGAATTTCTCAACATGTGCATCAACTTTTGTAGATTTTGATGACATCCATTTTTCAAATTTCTCAGTAGCTTGTTCAGCTGTCATAGCGCCTTTTTTAACACCCACATTTAAGTGATGTTGGTAAAGAACACCTTTGTATGATAAAATTGCACGACAGGTATCGGTAGGCTGTGCGCCTTTTTCTAACCATGAAAGTGCTTTGTTTGCATCGAGTTCGATAGTTGCCGGAACAGTTTGTGGTTTATAATAACCAATGTTCTCGATAAACTTACCATCCCTCGGAGCACGTGAATCCGCCACCACTATGTGGTAATAAGGCGCTTTTTTGCGTCCTAAACGCTGTAATCTAATTTTTACTGACATATTGTTTTTTGTTTTTTACTTACGGGTCTCCATTCCGTTAAGGGCGGCAAAGATGTGGCTTTTCTATTAAAAATCAAAATCTGATTTTTAATGTTTTTTAAAGTCGTATGCTTAAATTGTACCCATTATGAAAAAATTGATTTCAGTCTGTATTTTCTTTTCTGTAATTGCTAACGTTTTAAAGGCTCAACAGACTTATTATCTTTCAGATATTGATAACCTATCAGCTATTCATTCTGTTAAAAATAAAGCCAAACCTATTCGATATAACTCGCTTGGATATTGTTTTCCGATTGACAACAAAGACATCATTTTTGGTGGTGCCAGTACTTCATTTAAACGATTGGGATTTTGCTTAACCTATCACATGGGAATAAAAAACCTAATGTTACCTGAGGGCGAACGCAGTGATTTTCAATATGACAATGTTGTAAACAATAAATGGACAATTACAGGCAATACACAAACTGCCACTGCTGTTAGGGTTAGCGCGTGCTTTGTTGTTGCCATAACAAAAAGATGGCCGGTATATGTTGGGCCAGGAATTGGTTATGCCAGAGAGTTTTTTGAATTTATTGATCCTACCGATAATAAACCAAAGTGGAATATCAATCCAAACACTTCTGATTTTCACCCTAATTATACTGCAGGTACTTTTATCCCAATAATTGGAAGGTTCTTGCTAAATGTTCAATATGATTACTATCCGCAAAGTATTTACGTGGGTATCGTTATTCGCGACCGATTTGCTTATGAAGATATTGATGAATGGAAGTAAGGATTTGAAATTTTAGAATTAAGATTTTCGAGTTAAGGATTGAAAAAAAATGAATACTTGAAACATTTTAGCTCTCTATTTTATGACCAATATCTTGAATCATGAAACTTGTATCCTGATCTATTTCATAAAAGGTAACTTCGGCATAGCTCTACCTGCTCCTTGAAACTTGTTCATGGTACGCATCATTTTACGCATTTCTTCAAATTGTTTAAGTAATTGATTTACTTGTTGAATATCGGTTCCGCTTCCCATGGCAATTCTTTTTCTGCGTGAACCATTAATAATATCCGGAGTTTTTCGTTCAAGAGGAGTCATCGAATGGATTATTGATTCGGTTCCTTTAAAAGCATCATCACTGATGTCGATATCTTTCAAAGCTTTGCCTACACCTGGTATCATTCCAACTAAATCTTTTAGATTTCCCATTTTTTTGATCTGCTGAATCTGTGTTAGGAAATCTTCAAATGTGAATTGGTCTTTCAATAATTTCTTCTGAATAATAGCAGCTTCCTCTTCATCAAAAACTTGTTGAGCACGTTCAACCAAGGAAACGATATCACCCATTCCTAATATTCGCTGAGCCATTCGGTCGGGATGAAACACATCTAGTGCTTCCATTTTTTCACCGGTACCAACAAATTTGATGGGTTTATTTACAATAGATTTAATTGAAAGAGCCGCACCACCTCTTGTATCTCCATCTAATTTTGTAAGAATAACTCCAGAAAAATCCAACACATCATTAAATGCTTTTGCTGTATTTACAGCATCTTGACCAGTCATTGCATCTACAACAAATAGAATTTCTTGTGGCTTAAGTGCAGATTTAATATCACCAATCTCACGCATCATCATTTCATCTATACTCAAACGTCCGGCTGTATCCACAATCAAAACACTAATGTTTTCAGCACGTGCTGCTTTCAAAGCATTTTCGGCAATCTTAACTGGATTGGTATTTCCTTCCTCAAAAAATACAGGAACTTCAATTTGTTGACCCAATACTTTTAACTGCTCAATAGCGGCAGGACGATAAACATCACAAGCAGCCATCATCACAGTTTTTCCTTTTTTCTTGATATATGAAGCAAGTTTTGCTGAGTGTGTTGTTTTACCAGAACCTTGTAAACCGGCCATTAAAATAATTGCAGGACTCCCTGTGATATTAATATCAGCTGTTTTCCCTCCGAATAAAGATGTCAATTCATCGCTTACAATCTTCACCATGAGTTGCCCCGGTGAAACACTTGTTAAAACATTTTGTCCTAAAGCTTTTTCTTTTACTATATCAGTAAACTGCTTGGCAATTTTAAAATTCACGTCAGCATCAACAAGTGCCTTACGAATTTCTTTCATCGTTTCGGCAACGTTTATCTCCGTTATTTTACCTTGTCCTTTTAGTGTCTTAAACGCTTTCTCGAGTTTACTGCTTAAACTATCAAACATATACTATTAAATTGAAGGGCGAATATAATGTTAGATTTCAATATGATAAAAGTAAATGATTCGCATAATCGCTGTTATAACAAACAAAAAGCCCTTTGATATTAAATACCAAAGGGCTTTCTAAAATTTTTAATGATTACTTACAAGGAGAATCCTGTGCTGACAATTTCATCGATTCATTGTAATAATATTGATTAATCAAACGAGTATAAGAATATTCTGTTCCACCATATATCGCTTTATAATCATACTGATTATTTTGTAACAATAAATCTGTTTTTATAAATCCATTAACCATATGACCCAAATAGTTATAATTTTTATTGGAACTCAATTTATAAAACACTTCAAGATCTGGTTTTATTTCTCGAGCACTTGGACAAAAACCCGTTATTTGAATTTCAACAGCCTGAACAGGCGCTTCTATTATATTAATAGTTGGAACTGCATCTGTGCAAGGATTAAAAAATGCACTTCCAATTATTGTTCCTTTATTTTGTTCGTTAGAACCTCTTGAATAAATATTGATTGTTACATTATCATTCAATGAAGGGAATTGTTCTAATATGTTAATTCCGTTAAGTACCGACTCATATCCCGATATCAATACCGTGTTATCACTTGCCAAAACTTCCATATATCTTATCGCATCAAAAGTATATGAAGAACTAATTAATACTGATATGTTTGAAGTACAACCTGTAAAATAGGTGGCTAAATTCCAATACGAAAGGTGTGGAACTTTAACAACTGCTTCTAATTTATTTGAAACTGTATTCTTAGAAACAGATGCAGTGCTTTCAATATTCCATTGACCATTCTCAATATTATAACTGCTAGTTGGAATTGAATCACCAATAGCATAAACCGAATTTGTTTTAGGATTTTTTGTTGTTGGATTTATTTCGAATGCAATGTTTATAGGATTCGAAAATGTTTTAACTTTATTTATTCCGCTTGTAATTTCTAATGATGTAAAGCCAAGTGGTCTAAATGAAACTGGATTCATTGCATTTCCATTAATATCAACAACTTTTGTAGCTGTTAATCCTCCAGGGAAAGACTGAATAGAAGCTGAAGACCTGTTGTCAAAATGAACAAAAGTTGCATTTAAACTTCCATAAAGTTCATCACCGTTTTCAGCTTTAAAAATTGTACCAGTAGGAATTGTAACAACTGCCGTTTCAATTTTACCTGTTTGAGGAGGCAAATCAATTGTAATTGGTGAAGTGATTCCACCCTGCGGTACATTCAAAGAAACTTGTTTGATACTAACACCCTGTGGAGGGTTGCTAATATTAACCATACTAAATTTGATATTGTTATTTCCAATTTTATTAATCCTTACAGGACTGATTGCTTTTAAGTATCCTGATGCTTCAGCCACTAAATTAAACTGAATAGGTTTAATCTTTGTTGGTTGTGTACCTGGTTTTAAAATCAATGCAATAACACCTTTTACAGCCTTAAAATTTGTTGTACCATCTGAACTCATTACCAATGATGCATCTGGACCTGTAACACTAAATGTTAAGGGATCAGGTATGTTTGAGGATAAAATATTGGCGTCAACAACCTGAACTGAAATAGTATTATCAGCTATACTCGAGTTGATTTTTACGATAATACCATCTGTAGGGTTTTTGCATGACGGCAGCATGATAAAATAACCATATACTGATAAAACAGTTAAGGCTATAAAAATTGATTTAATTGTATTTTTCATTTTCATATTAGTTAGTAATTATTTTATTCTGTAAGTAATATTAAAGGTTAATTGAGGCAACCATCTATCTCCATCCATATTATTTTGAATAACAGCCTGCTGATCGGAAGTAGGTTCAAGCATTTTTGTTGCTTTGAAATTAACTAGCGGTGATCCAATATAATAAACACCTAAATCAGCACTAAACCCTAATCTACTTTTAGGAATTGCTCTTCCAACACCTAACCCAATATATGGACATATATTATTTGGTGCTACATCAAAAGTGATTATACCTACATTCTCCGGAGATATTACAATTTGTCCTTGAGAAACGGCATCTTTAACTTTCGCAGTTCCTCCAATACCAGAGAAAAGATAAGCAACACCACCTGTAATTTTAAAAATATTTTTAAATGGATGATAATCTAAATAAAGACCTGTGCTACCTAATTTCCCGTTTATATCAATAATAACATTCGTTTTACCAAATGCCATTTGATAATTGCTATAAGAAAGTGGTAAATACATGCCATTAGCACGAAGTACAAATGATTTTGACTCATTAAGACTCATTGAAGCTTCTAATCCTACACCATTTGTTGCAAGCGATAGTGACGCGCCATAACTTCTTGATTTTAAATAGGTACTTACTTGAGCTGATGCCAGTAAATGCATAGAAATTGCTATAATCAGCAATAAATGCTTGAGGTAGTGTTTTTTCATGATTAGATTATTGGTTAATCAATTATATGAAATTTAAACATGCAATGTAACTATTTTATTTTAGCAGTTGTTTGTTGATTTTTATTGAAGTGAAATCTATTTTAGAATTATTCTATCAACTCTAAAAACATGAATGAATTACATTTGTTTTAAATTACATAGAATGATTAAAAATCAGTTAGAGTATATCGTATTTTATGATGGTATTTGTGGCCTTTGTAATGAAGCTGTTCAATTCATTATTAAGCATGACAGAAAAAATAAATTCTATTTTTGTGCAATACAAAATTCGGAGGCATTTATCAATAAAGAATTAATTTCAACAGCAAATTCCTTAGTATTATTTGAAAAAGGGAAATATTATTTCCGGTCGGATGCAGTTTTGAGAATTATAAAACAACTGAATTCACCCTGGTATTTGTTATATTTTTTCATAATTGCACCCAAAGTTTTTAGAGATAACACTTACGATTTTATTGCAAATAATAGGTATAAGTGGTTTGGAAAATTTGATACATGCATTGTTCCAGATAAAAAAATAAAGGATCGGTTTCTATCTTAACATTAATCAAAAAACTTTTTTCAATTCTTCAACAACTTCGAATACTGCCGGACAAATAGCAACATTGTTGTATGTTTCTTTAAGAATTGTATGAATTTTCCGCTGATTGGTGTGTGGATATTCGCGGCAGGCATTGGGGCGGGATTCGTATACCGAACAATAATTATCCGAACCTAAAAAAGGACAAGGTAAAACATTCAAAACATAATCATTATCCTCATCAATGTGTAAATATTTTTCGATGAATTGTGAAGGTCTGATTTTAAAATGTGACGCCAATCTCTCGATATCTTTTTGTTTAAAAAGCGGCCCTGTTGTTTTACAGCAATTGGCACAAGCTATGCAATCAATAAGTTCAAAAGCCTTATCATGAAAAGCATTGGTCACTTCGTCAAGTTTTTTAGGTGGCGATTTTTTTACCTTTTCGAAAAACTTTTTATTCTCCTTTTGCTTGGCTTCAGCTAACTTTTTTATGTTTAAAATATCAATCATCAAAAAATATTATCGAACAATAAAAACCGGAATATTTACATTGTGTCGAACATGGTCAACCGTTGATCCGAAAATAAAATCTTTCAAAGCTTTATGCCCATGAGCACCCATTACCAAAAGATCTACAGGCTTGTTATTAATTATTTTAGGAATAGCTCTTGACGATTTCCCAAATCCCAATTCTGTTTCAATGGTATATCCCATCTCTTCTAATTCGCATTTATATTTATCAAGATTGATGGCATCATAAACAGTTTCTTTATCACGAATTTCTTGCTGCATACGCAATGCCCCTGCCGATTCAACAATATGTATCAGTAAATAAGTTGAATCTTTTCCCCCAAGTGATAGTGCATGTGTAATGGTTGCCTCATCCTGTTTAGAAAAATCAACAGTTAGTGCAATTTTTCGATAAACCTGTTTACCTATTTTACTAATTTCGATGGCTTCACCATGAGGTATATAAGTTTTCTCTTTCCTTTTTCTGGAGATTAAAGGTTCGAATGTTACAAACAGTAAGATGATTGCCGAAAAAATTAGAATGATTATAATTATCAACTTAATAAACATTTTCCCTTCTCCGAAATATTGGTCAAATTTTGAGAACTCATCCAATATCAGTTTTGAATTAAGTACAACAATAATGATGGCTGTAATCCATGCAAATATTTTTACGATTAATGAGTTTTTAAAGATGCCCATCATTGTTGCGCTAGAAGTAAAATGAATTAAAGGAATTACTGCAAAACCAAGTTGAATACTTAAAATGACCTGACTTAAAATAAGTAAATCGCCAAGAGAATTTTCGCCAAAATAGAATATGGCAATTAAGGCAGGTGTTATAGCAATGATGCGTGTTAGTAATCTTCTAATCCAGGGACTAATTCGTAAATTTAAATAACCTTCCATTACAATTTGCCCTGCAAGTGTTCCTGTAATTGTTGAACTTTGACCTGCAGCAATCAATGCAATAGCGAAAAGGTATGGTGCTAAATTACCGAAAATATGCTGCAATAATTTATGCGCATCTTGTATGCTGCTCACTTCATTAAATCCGTTTTTATAAAATGCCGAGGCAGCTAAAATTAATATGGCTGCATTGACAAAAAAGGCAAGGTTTAATGCAATTGCCGAATCATAAAAATTAAATTTGATGGCTTCACGAATTCCGCTATTGGTTCTTTCTATTCTACGTGTTTGAACGAGTGACGAATGCAGATATAGATTATGAGGCATTACAGTGGCGCCAATAATTCCGATTGCGATATACAATCCACTTTCATTTAAAAATGTTGGAACAAACCCTTTAATAATTTCGGAAGGTTGAGGTTGCGAAATAATCAATTCGGTGATAAACGAAATTCCAATAATGGCTATCAAACCCAAAATAAAAATCTCCATCTTCCTGATGCCTCTGCTTAATAAAAACAACAAAATTACCGTATCAAATACGGTAATGATTACACCATAAACTAATGGTAAACCAAATAACAGATTTAACCCAATAGCCATACCGATTATTTCGGCAAGATCGCATGCTGCAATGGCAATTTCGGCATAAACGTATAATGAAACATTTACGAGTTTGGGGTATTGTTGACGAGAAGCCTGAGCTAAATCCAAACCTTTAACAACACCTAGTCGAGCTGATAAATTTTGAAGCAACAATGCCATCAAATTACTCATTAATAAAACCCAAATGAGTTGGTACCCAAACTTGCTTCCGCCTGCAATATCAGTTGCCCAGTTTCCTGGATCCATATAACCAACACTCACCATATAAGCAGGACCAAGAAAAGCAATAAATGTTCTCCAGAAATTTTTCTTCTGAGGAACATTAACTGTTTCGTGAACTTCGCTTAACGATTTTTTATTTTGCATAGATGCTCTGGCAAATGTACCAAATTATCGGTGATAACTTTTTTTCAGATTAAACAAAACTCTTATACATTTGTTCATCATACATGCTACAAAAATTTATTTATTATATCGCATTTTGGAAAAAGCTTAAGGCTGACGAACAGACATCAATTTACCTGAGAATGATGCATCGCATTAATCGAATCAGTATTTTGATGTTCATTGTGGCAGTAATTGTCATGCTCGTTCGTTATGTTTTTTAAATGGAATATGATTTGTAAGTCAATCAAAATAAAAATATAGAATTATGTTATTTTACGGATTAATCTTTTTTGCGATCAGCTTAATTATTAGCTGGAAATTTAAACAGAAAGTAAAACAATACTCTGAAGTTGGATTAAGTAATAATTTATCGGGTGCCGAAATTGCCGAAAAAATGCTTCGCGATAATGGCATTTACGATGTGAAAGTAATTTCATCAGAAGGTAAACTTACCGATCATTATAACCCTACTGATAAAACTGTAAATCTTAGTAACGATGTGTATAATGGACGAAATGTAATTTCGGCAGCCATTGCTGCACATGAGTGTGGACATGCTGTGCAACATGCTGATGCTTACGTTTGGTTAAATTTTCGTTCGACAATCGTTCCCATTGTGAGTATTACTTCTCGTTGGGTTTCTTGGGTGTTGATTCTTGGTGTAATTTTAATGAATTCATTCCCTCAACTTTTGTTAATCGGAATTATTATGCTTGCAGGTGTAACACTATTTTCATTCATCACTTTACCAGTAGAGTTTGATGCAAGTAATCGTGCAATGGCATGGTTAAACAATAGAAATATTGTTCAATCAAACGAATCATCAATGGCTCGCAATGCTTTAAACTGGGCAGCTTCAACCTATGTAATTGCAGCGCTTTCATCATTGGCAACATTGCTTTATTACGTTTCGGTTTATTCACGTAGAAGTTAAGTTTACGTTTTACACAAACACTATTTCACTTCTTTTTCCGTTTAAAAAAGATATTTTTGAACTGTTGATGAAGAAGTATTTTACACTCATTATAATTTTCTGTTTTACCATAAAATTGTTTGCGCAAATTGGAGGAACCAATACGTATCAGTTTTTAACTGTTCAACCCAATGCCAGAATTGCTGCGCTTGGCGGAAGTGCAATTGCCATTCCCGATAACGATTTAAATCTTGCTGTTCAAAATCCATCATTGCTTAATAAGGACATGAACAACTTTGTTACCTACAACTACGTACGTTACGTTGCAGGAATTGGAGCCGGTTATGCTGCAGTTGCTCATCATTTCGACAGTATTGGCACATTTGCATTAGGCATGCAATACATCAATTATGGCGATTTTGTAAAAACAAGTGCTAGTGGCGAAACGCTTGGTTCGTTTACTGCCGGTGAGTATAATTTGCATTTGATGTATGCTCGCGAAATTGGTCCTTTCTCTGTTGGAGGTGCTTTGAAATTTATCAACTCAAGTTTAGAAGAATATAATTCGTACGGAATTGCTGCCGATATTTCGGGAACATATTACAACACCGAAAATATGATTACTGTTGCTGGTGTAATTAGTAATTACGGTAAACAATTAAAATCGTACCGACCAAACAACAACGAAACATTGCCGATGAATGTTCAGGTTGGCATTTCGAAAAAGTTTAAAAAAGCACCGTTTCGTTTTTCAATCATTGCAAATCATCTCGAAAAACCCGGAGGATTGATGTATCAAAATCCTGATAAACCAGGATTATCAAAAGATCTTTCAACAGGTCAGGTTCAGTTAGAAAATATTTCACTTCTAAACAAAACAATGAGTCATGTTACCATCAGTGGCGAACTCATTTTAAGCAAAGCATTTTACGTGGCACTTGGGTATAATTATTTAAGACGATGGGAACTGAAACTAGATCAGTATGGAGGATTCTCTGGATTCTCATGGGGATTTGGTGTAAAAATCAGCAAGTTTCAACTTGCCTACGGACATACAGGTTACAGTGTTGGTTATGGAACAGACCACTTTTCATTTATCATTAACACCAACGAATTCTTCAAGAAAAAACAAGCACAAAAATCTTAATCGTTATTACAAATTGTGTTATTGATTTACATTTGTGATGAATCTAAAACACATGAACAAAATTATCATTGCAATTGACGGATACTCTTCGTGCGGAAAAAGCACCTTGGCTAAACATGTTGCCAAAGCGCTTAACTATCGTTTTATTGATACCGGTGCAATGTACAGAGCCGTTACACTTTATATGCTCAATCATCAAATTGATATTTATAATACAGATGCCGTTATGGATGCCTTGAAAAATATTTCGGTATCGTTTCAAATAAATCCTGAAAATAACACTCAGGAAACTTATTTAAACAATGAAAATGTTGAAAATGAATTGCGCACAAACTCACGTATAGCTAGTATTGTGAGCGATGTTAGTGCAAACAGTGTAGTGCGAAGATTTTTAGTAAAACAACAACAATACATGGGAATTGAAAAAGCAATTGTAATGGATGGTCGCGATATTGGTACAGTTGTTTTTCCAACTGCAGAATTGAAATTGTTTATTACAGCCGACCCTCAAATTCGTGCACAAAGAAGATTTGATGAATTGAAAGAAAAAGGACAAACCACAACTATTGAAGAAGTGCTAGCTAATCTTAAAAAGCGTGACCATATTGATTCGACACGAGCCGACAGTCCGCTTAAAAAAGCTGATGATGCAATTGAAATAAACAACTCAAATATGACCCGCGAAGAGCAATTTGAATTTGCGATGGAACTGGTTAAGAAAAAACTTGGAACAGCTTCAGAATAAAACTATTTTATTGTTGAAGCCATTTGACGTAAACGATTTTCAACCGTTGCATTTACATTAGATAGTGGCAGTCTTACCACATTTTCGCATAATCCCATTTCATGTAAAACAACTTTAATTCCACCCGGACTACCATCTGCAAAAATTGTTTTCATCACATCATATAATTTGAAATGAATTTTTCGTGCCGAATCAAAATCACCTCTTAATCCCAATCGAACCATATCTGAAAACAACTTTGGATAAGCATTTCCAATTACTGATATCACACCGCTCATGCCCATTGATAAGAAAGGCAATGTAAGATTATCATCACCTGAAATTACTGAGAAACCTTCGGGTTTATCGTATAAAATATCCATGAATTGCTCGGCATTTCCTGAAGCTTCTTTTGTGGCAATAAATTTTTTGGATGCTTTTGCCAAACGTAAAGTTGTTGCAGCAGATACAGATGAACCAGTTCGTCCTGGTACGTTATAAATGATAATCGGTTTTGGACAAACTTTTTCAAGCTCCATATAATGATTGTAAATACCTTCTTGGTTAGGCTTATTATAATACGGACTAACAGAAAGTATGGCATCAAAATTTGTAAAATCAAAAGCTTTGATTGTATCAACAAGTTCGGTGGTATTGTTCCCTCCCATTCCGGCAATACATTGTACTTTTCCTTTTGCTCGTTGCGAAATAAACTCATACACATTTTTCTTTTCGTCTTTGCTAAGAGTTGGCGACTCGCCTGTTGTTCCAAGCGCTACAACATACTCTACACCGCCAGTAATTACATGGTCGATAATATTTGCCAACGAATCAAAATCAATGCTAAAATCTTTTTTAAATGGAGTTACTAATGCTACACCTGTGCCTTTCATGGTTTTGGTTATTTGTTATTGTGATATTCGTTATCGGATTGACTGCAAATTTAATAACCCAATAACATATTAACTACTTTATCGCTTTCAAATAAAAATCAATTTGTTCTATCAAAAAATTTAAATCCTTACGATTGCCTGTATCAATCATCGCATCGTAAAAATCTAGTCCTCCGGTAATGTTCGAACCCATTCGGTATTTTGCTTTTGAATAAGCAGCTATGGCTTGCATAGGCAATGAAACTCCTGTATACAAATTAAGCAGTAAATCAAAATCAAGATCGAGAAAACGACCAATTTTTCCTTTAATAGGTAAGTTAACACCATTTAGTTTTTCTTTCCAGAAAAATTCACTTTGCATGTTAAATTTTTTAGTATGTGGCAAATGTTTTTGATCAACATATCCCATCATAAAAACTTTTTTACCTTCACTTCTTAACTTGTTTGCATAGTTTGCTACTTCCTCTTCTTCGTTTTTATTATCTGCACTATATACAATACCTATGTGTTGCACTTCTGCAAAAGGTATAAATGCACGCTTTACTTTTTTCTGCGACAACTCCCTACTGAGAATGAACCTGCCTGTATAATTTTTTATGTCTTCTATAATTTTCATTAATAATTTAACACTATTAAAAGTACCTGACTAATTTAAATGCGAGTGCGAATTTAATCATTGTGAAATGATATGATGTAACAAGAATGTAAAAATCTATGTTATCAATTGTTTGAATTCTTCTTCAGAAATTATTTCTATATTCAAATCTGTTGCTTTCTTTAATTTTTCGGGACCCATTTTATCACCGGCTATTAAGTAATTTAAACTTTTAGAAATGCTGCTCACATTACGTCCTCCGTTCAATTCAATTTGTTTTTTCAAATCATCACGACTGATTGTAAATACACCCGAAACCAAAAATGTTTTGCCTTGTAATTTATTTGTTCTTACAATCGAATGATCTTGAATCATTTCAAACTGAAGACCTGCATTTTTTAATTTATCAATAATTAATTTGTTATTTACATCTGCAAAATATTTAAACAATTGTTCAGCAATCTTCTCTCCTATTTCATGCACGTTTAATAATTCTTCCATCGTTGCTATCGAAAGTTTTTCGAGCGAATAAAAATGCTGTGCGAGTTTTTTAGCAACGGTTTCGCCAACCATACGAATACCTAAGGCAAATAACACGCGTTCGAAAGGAATCTGTTTAGAATCTTCTATTCCTTTTAAAATATTCTCAACCGATTTTTGCTGCAAACTTCTTTTCTTCATCTCATCCGAATCGCCTAAAGTAAATTCTAAACCTATGAGATTGTCATATTTCAAATCATACAAATCGGCATAATTTTTTATCAATCCTCTATCAAATAAACCATTGATTGTTTCGGCTCCAAGGCTATCAATATTCATCGCTTTTCTTCCGATAAAATGTTCAATTTTACCTTTTAATTGTGTAGGACAACCAGTTTCGTTAGGGCAATAATGAACAACATCACCTTCTTTGCGGATGAGCTCTGTGTCGCATTCTGGACAGTGGGTTGCATATTTTATTTTTTGCGAATCTGATTGTCGTTTCTGTAAATTTACTCCGGTAATTTTAGGAATAATCTCACCGCCTTTTTCTACATACACATAATCGTTTTCGTGTAAATCCAATCGTTCAATTTCATCGGCATTATAAAGACTCGCACGTTTAACTGTAGTGCCAGCAAGTTGCACAGGCGTTAAATTGGCAACTGGAGTAATGGCTCCTGTACGGCCAACTTGATAAGTAACTTTTTGTAAAATAGTTTCGGCACTTTGTGCTTTGTATTTAAAGGATATAGCCCACCTTGGATTTTTTGCCGTAAAGCCCAACTCTTGCTGTTGATGGTAATCATTAACTTTTATAACCACACCATCTATTTCATAACTCAATTTAAAACGCTCTGTTTCATATTTTTTTACGAATGCAAAAACATCTTCTATTGATTTACATTTTTGATAATGATCGGAAACTTGAAAACCCCATGAAGCAGCTTTTTTCAAACTATCAAAATGATTATCGGCAACGGGAATATCCGAATATAAAAAATATAGATAAGCATCAAGAGGTCGTTTTGCAACTTCACGAGAGTCTTGCATTTTTAAGGTTCCAGATGCAAAATTTCGTGGATTCTTGTATAACTTTTCTTTTATTTCTTCTTCATCAAAACCTTTTGCCTCAAGTTCCTTTTTTAAATTCTCATTCAGCTTTTCAAAAGTTTTTTTATGCATAAAAACTTCTCCACGAATTTCAAACTCATCAGGATAGTTTCCTTCTTTTAATTGATGAGGAATTGATTTGATGGTTTTAACATTATTGGTTACATCATCGCCTTCTACTCCATTTCCGCGTGTAACGGCACGAATGAGTTTTCCTTTTTCGTATGTTAATCCAATTGCTAATCCATCAAATTTTAACTCGCACACATATTCAAAACCTTTACTGAGCGAAGTCGAAGTATCATCTCCTATGCTTTTTTTAATTCGGTTGTCAAACTCTTGCAATTCTTCTTCACTATAAGTATTTCCTAGGCTCAGCATTGGATACTTATGTTTTACAGTAACAAATTCTCTGGTAATTTCTCCTCCTACTTTTTTAGTTGGCGAATCATTTCGCATAAATTGAGGATAAGATTCTTCTAATTTTTCGAGTTCTTTTAACAACAAATCAAATGCTGTATCGCCAATTGTGGGCTGCGATAACACGTAATATTTATAACTGTGCTCTTTCAACTCATCGGTGAGTTCATCTATTTTTATTTTTGCTTCGAGTTCATTCATGCAGGATGTAAAAATACAGATAAATGTGAATTCCTTAATCAGACGAATGAAGTTTTTGTATACATTTGTTTGTAGTAAAATATTGAATAAAATGCTTAAAATTGGTATTACAGGTTGTATTGGAAGCGGTAAAAGCACTGTTGTCGAAATATTCGCACAATTGGGAATACCTGTTTACAATGCTGATTTTAGAGCCAAGTTTTTGATGGAAAAATCTCCAACTGTTATAGCAAAAATCAAAAATCTGTTTGGTGATCATGCCTATAAAGCTGATGGAATTTTAAACAGAAAATTTATTGCCGATAAAGTTTTTTCGGATACTGCTTTGCTAACTCAATTAAATGAAATTGTGCACCCTGCCGTGTTTACTGATTTTGAAGAATGGTGCAATACAATTACTGATAAAAAATATGTTGTAAAAGAAGCCGCATTGATGTTCGAAAGTGTTTCGCACACGCAGCTTGATAAAATTATTGTTGTAACAGCACCCGAAGTTTTAAGAATAAATCGAACAATAAAACGTGATCATGTTTCGAGTGAAGATGTGATAAAAAGAATGAAAAATCAGTTTACTCAGGAAAAGAAATTATCGCTTGCCGATTACGAAATTAAAAATGATGAAAATGAACTGTTAATTCCACAAGTGCTGGAATTACATCATAAATTCTCTGTATAAAATATCAGTGGTTAAAATATTGCTCTAAACAATAAGAACAATAAGCCTGAAACCACCACACAAAATGGTAATGTGAGCACCCAAGCCAAAGCAATATTTTTGATTGTACCGGATTGCAAATTCTTTACACCTTTTGAAGCCACCATACTACCTGCCACACCTGATGATAAAACATGTGTGGTACTAACTGGCAAACCGAAATAAGTTGACAAAGTAATTGTTAGTGAAGCAACCAATTCGGATGATGCACCTTGAGCATAAGTTAAATGTTGTTTACCAATTTTTTCACCAATGGTTTTCACTATTCGTTTCCAGCCAATCATTGTTCCAAAACCTAATGCAATTGATATAAGCATAATTACCCAAATAGGTGCGAAATCGGTCATCGTTTTTAATTCGTCAACATTCTTCTTAAGGCTTTTCTTTTCGTGAACACTTAAACTGATGCTTTCGCTTTCGAGCAATTTTTTTGCCGACTTAGCAATAACCAATACATTTTTGCGAATAGCATATTGTTTTGCATCGGGAACAATTGATAAATCAGTAATTGAATCTGTTTTCAGTTTTAAATCGGCAACAAGTGCATTCACTTTTGCGTACTCAAAACTATCGGCTTTTACTAATGTAGTTTGATTAACTTTATGCAAAGTCTCTTGAACTGCAACGATACTTTTTCTGTAGTCGTTTAAATCAACCGAATGATCTAGTGCAAAATAAGATGGTACAATTGCAATCAAAATTAACATCACCAATCCAACACCTTTTTGTCCATCGTTTGAACCATGTGAAAGACTAACACCTGTGCATGTTAAAAGCAATATTGCACGTATCCATCCGGGAGGCGGGTTGTTTGATGCAGGTTCTTTAAAAATTGATTTATTTTTTCTTGCGAATTGCCTCAATATGTACATAAATAATATGGCAATACTGAAACCAATGATTGGAGAAAATAAAAGTGCCAAACCAATGTCTTGTGCTTTCCCCCAGTTTACATAGGATATAGTTTTATTTTCGGCAATAAATGAATATGCCAAACCAACTCCGAAAATTGAACCGATTAAAGTATGTGAACTTGAACAAGGAATTCCTTTGTACCAAGTTGCCAAATTCCAAATAATAGCAGTTAACAGCAATGCCATGACCAAAGCCACATTGTGATGTATATTGGTATCGGTTAATACCTCAACCGGTAACATATTACTGATTCCCATCGCAACTGTAATGCCTCCTAAAAACACTCCAACACCATTACATAAGCCCGACCAAATAACAGCAACCCATGGTTTTAAAGAATTGGTGTAGATAACAGTAGCAACTGCATTAGCTGTATCATGAAAGCCATTGATAAACTCAAATGCAAAAGCTGCAAAAAGACAAAATATCAAAAGTATTGTTAGTGTAGAATCTAATCCAAACATAATAGTTGATTTTGAGCAAATGTAAATTTCAAGTTGCGGTTCAATGTTAAGTAATTGTTAAGAATGATAACAATTTCATAACATAAAGATTATCCATATTTTACTCACAAATGATTTTAATCAGTTAAAGTACCTTCATATTTATTTCATGATTACTTAATTTTAAATACTTTCGCTCCACAAAATTTATTTACATGAAAAACATATTACGTTCAGTTATTGCCTTATTGCTTATCAGTAGTTTAACTGTAAAAGCAGATGAAGGAATGTGGTTGCCCCTTTTATTAAAAAAATACAACTACGAAAAAATGAAACAAATGGGTCTGAAACTCACTCCCGAACAGTTATACGATGTTAACAACTCGAGTTTAAAAGATGCAGTTATTTGGTTTGGTGCAGGTTGTACTGCCGAAGTTATTTCCGACAAGGGTCTTGTTCTTACCAATCACCACTGTGGATATGATGCTATTTCAACATTAAGTACATCAAAAGATAATATTCTTGATAATGGCTTTTGGGCAAAATCATATGCCGAAGAAAGACCTGCACCGGGTATTACCGTTTCGTTTGTGATAAAAATGGAAGAGATTACTGCCGAAGTGCTCGACTCGGTAAAAAACTTAAACGAAAAGCAACGTGCTGATCGCCTTCCGTTAATTTTTAAATCGATTACCGAACGATATACCAAAGGCACAAAATACGAAGCTCAGTGCCGTGAGATGTTTAAAGGAAACGCGTATTATATTTTCGTTTTCGAAAAATTTACTGACGTTCGTTTAGTTGGTGCACCTCCGCAAAGTATCGGAAAATTTGGTGGCGAAACCGACAATTGGATGTGGCCTCGTCATACCGGAGATTTTAGCATGTTCCGTATTTATGCCGGAAAAGACAATAAGCCTGCTGCCTATTCTGCAGATAATGTTCCTTACACACCAAAACATTTTTTGCCCATCAATTTAAAAGGAATTAACAAAGGTGATTTCTCGATGATCATGGGATTTCCGGGACGTACCAATCGTTACGAATTTTCGCAAGGTGTACAAATTGCA
>CANKGI010000013.1 GCA_947481365.1 Bacteroidota bacterium
AATTATATTTATATGATAACAAATACTATTTAAATCATTTTATTCAGACCGGTGATGGATTTCTGGGAATCGATACTCCTGTATGGGAAATAAACCAATTTGAAAGAGTTGATGCTAATTCTTTTTCTTTGAATGCGACTGATAAGTATGATTGTTCAATTCTTTTTGACACTACTCAATTTTGGAAGCCTATACATTACATAGCTCATATAACAAACAAACAATTTATAGATTTCATTGCCAAAGGAGGTTTCCATACTAAATACAAATTGTTGAAGTAAGAAAAAGGTGACGGTTCAAAAAACAATTAAAGATGCAATAAACCTGTTCTAAAAGAATTCACATTACAAAATTACTCATCAGAAACTTGTGCGAAGGTGTCCTCGATGCTTATTTATTTCAACCGAAACCAACTCAATCATCTTGTTCAGGAAATGCAACAGGCATTCAAATTTGAAGAGGAACTTAAACTTATTAGCGTAAAACATCCTACTTTATAATTCCTACATCCCACTTCACTCGTGGTGATACGGCTCACCTTTCATAATAGTAAAAGCACGGTATAATTGTTCGGCAAAAATTAATCGAATGAGTTGGTGCGAAAAGGTCATTTTTGAAAGTGATAATTTTGCATTGGCACGCGCATACACCTCTTTGCTAAAGCCATACGCACCGCCAATTACAAATGTTAACGATGATTGATGAAGCGATTGTTTTCTGATAAATTCAGCAAAATCTTTTGAGTGTAATTCTTTTCCATTCTCATCAAGCAAAATAAGAAAATCAGTTGCGCTAATTTTTTTGAGTAACACTTCGCCTTCGTTTTTTTTGATCAACTCCACATCGGTTGATTTTAATTTTGTAGGCAATTCAATTTGCTGAATCTCGAATTTGCAATAATGTTTTAAGCGCTTGGCAAAAACGTCAAAGCCTTCGTCAACAAAGTCGAAATGTGTTTTACCAATTTGTATTAATACGATTTTCAAATTAAAGAAAAAGTTTATCAGGGTTTCTTCTAGTATCAAAAACAGTGATGATTAAAATAATAAAATCATCTCGTCTGTAAACTATTCGATAATTATTTTTGATAAAGTAATGGTAATTTTCTATCCCGAGTTTTGGTCCATCAAGAAAAGTTTCTCCACTAAAATGAATTTCACAATCAAGAATTTCGTTGACAACATTTAGAGCTGCTATTTCAGAATCCAGCGAGATGTAATCATAAATATCTTCAAGATCTTTGAGTGCTCGGTGAGTCCAAATTACTTGCGACATTACTCAGATTTTCTGTTTTTGAAAATGTCTCTTATATCATCTGTCGAATAAACTTTTCCCTCACGAATATCTTTTTCAGCTTCGGCAATTCTAGCGTTCAGCTCGTCAATTGTCATTGGTTTCAATGAATCTTTGTAAAGTTTATTTTTCTCATTTCTCAAAACAGCATCAAGCAAATTAATCACCCCTTCATTCTGAATTCTCAGAAACTCTTCGATAAAATGTATTTTTTTTGTTTGAATATCCATTTGATTGAAATTGATTTTTAATATTAATTCTCACTCGGATTAACGGGTGGAGGAATAGTTGGTGTGTCTTTCTTTTTGCGTGGTTCTTTTTTCTTTACCACCGTAATTTTTAACTCGGCAGCATCAGTTTCATGTTCCACTTCAATTATCGAACCTTCATTCGATTCAACTTTCAATAATTCTTCCGCAACCGGGTCTTCAACATATTTCTGAATGGTACGTGCTAGCGGACGAGCACCCATATCTGGGTCGAAGCCTTTATCAGCTAAAAATGTTTTTGCTTCATCGGAAAATTTCAAAATCATACCCAGCTCTTCAACACGTTTATATAATTTAGCAAGGTTGATATCGAGAATTTTAATGATGGATTCTTTTGCAAGCGAATTGAAAACAATCACATCATCAATACGATTTAAAAACTCAGGAGAGAAAAATCTTTTCAGTGCATTTTCAATCACCGTTTTTGTATGTATATCGGCAGAGGCTTGTTTTGTTGGAGTAGAGAATCCAACACCTTGACCAAAATCTTTCAGTTGTCGCGAACCGATGTTTGAGGTCATGATGATGATGGTATTTCTGAAATCAACTTTACGACCTAAACTATCGGTAATAAAACCTTCGTCTAATACTTGTAATAAAATATTGAATACATCTGGATGTGCTTTTTCAATTTCATCGAGCAATAAAACAGCATAAGGTTTTCTGCGAATTTTTTCGGTGAGTTGTCCGCCTTCTTCGTAACCAATGTATCCCGGAGGTGCACCAACCAAGCGCGATACAGCAAATTTTTCCATGTATTCACTCATATCAATTCTAATCAGCGCATCATCACTATCAAATAAATAACGAGCCAAAACTTTTGCCATTTCTGTTTTTCCAACACCTGTTGGTCCTAAAAAAACAAATGAGCCAATTGGTTTATTCGGATCTTTTAATCCAGCACGTGTGCGTTGAATTGCTTTTGCAAGTTTTTTTATGGCCTCTTCTTGTCCGATAACTTTTCCTTGCAATTCGGTTCCCATGTTCAGCAAACGTTGACCTTCCGACTGTGCAATACGTTTTACCGGAATTCCGGTCATCATTGCAATGACTTCGGCAACATCATCTTCGGTAACTTTATATCTGTTTGAGCGGGTTTCTTCTTCCCACTTTGTTTTTTCGGTTTCGAGTTGTTCGAGCAAATGTTTTTCTTTATCGCGAAGTTTTGCAGCTTCCTCGTATTTCTGACTCTTTACAACTTTATTTTTTTCGACTTTTATATCTTCAATTGATTTTTCTAGATCAACAATATTTGTCGGAACATGAATATTACTGATGTGAACTCTTGCTCCCGATTCATCCAAAACATCAATTGCTTTATCTGGCAAATGTCTGTCGGTCATATAACGATTGCTCATGCTCACGCATGCTTCAATTGCAGCATCATCATACGTTACCGAGTGATGATCTTCATATTTTCCTTTTATGTTATTTAAAATTTCAACCGACTCGGAAGGTGTTGCCGGATTAATCATTACAATTTGGAAACGTCTTTCGAGCGCACCATCTTTTTCGATGTACTGACGGTATTCATCTAATGTTGTTGCACCAATACATTGAATTTCTCCACGAGCTAATGCGGGTTTAAACATGTTTGAAGCATCAAGCGAACCGCTTGCTCCACCTGCACCTACGATGGTATGAATTTCATCAATGAAAAGAATTACATCTGGTGATTTTTCCAATTCGTTCATCACTGCTTTCATTCGTTCTTCAAATTGTCCGCGGTATTTTGTACCGGCAACAATCGAAGCCAAATCAAGCATTACAACACGTTTGTTAAAAAGTACGCGTGAAACTTTTCGTTGAACAATTCTCAATGCAAGTCCTTCAGCAATCGCAGTTTTTCCAACACCAGGTTCACCAATTAATACTGGATTATTTTTCTTTCTGCGGGATAAAATTTGTGATACACGTTCTATTTCTTTTTCGCGACCAACAATCGGATCCAATTTTCCTTCTTCGGCAGATTTTGTTAAATCTCTGCCAAAATTGTCGAGTACAGGAGTTTTCGATTTTGGATCACCTTTGCGAACAGGATCGTTTGGTTTACGTTCTTCGCGATAATATTCTTCTTCCGATTCTTGTGACATTTCGCTTCTTGTGTCCGAAATTTTATTTTCGATGGCAGCTTTAAATATGTCGTATGAAATACCATGTTGCGATAAAATCTGAGAAGCTAAATTGTCTTCATCACGCAAAATAGATAAGAGCAAATGCTCTGTTCCGATGATATCTGTCTTAAATATTTTAGCTTCGAGATAAGTAATTTTTAAAACTTTTTCGGCTTGTTTGGTAAGTGGAATGTTTATCAAATTAGCATTTGATGTTGCCGTTCCTCTAATAGAATCTTCGATTGTTTTTTTTAATCGAACCATATCAATATCTAGAGCCTTAAGCGTTTTTATTGCCTTGCCATCGCCTTCGCGAATTAGCCCAAGCAGCAAATGTTCTGTTCCAATGTAATCGTGCCCAAGCCTAATAGCTTCTTCTCGGCTGTATGAAATCACATCTTTAACTCGAGGTGAAAATTTAGCTTCCATAATGTAATTAATAATTTTGTTTATATGGGTTATGATTGTAAACAATGATTGTTCATCAAAGTTTTCAATTCTATTCAAAGTTAACGCCAATTTCAAACAAATGAAAAGGTGTCAGTTTTATTTCTTTTTGTTTACAATCTTTATTTCTGTACACCCTATAAAAAAACAATGCCATCTAATTTAGATGGCATTGTTTAATAATATATTGAATGAAGATATTATTTTCCGTTTACAGTAAACTTAACGGTACGCATACCATTGCTGTTGCTGATTACACAGAAATAAACGCCATTTTGAAGCGAAGAGATGTCGATTTTTTCGTTTACAACTCCTTGTTTAATTTGACGGCTCATTAATTCACGGCCAATCATATCAAGCACTGTAATGTTTACAGGTAATGATTGAATGCCTGGAGCGGTAATTGTGATTTCATTTTGCGCAGGTGAAGGGAATACTTTTATTCCAGCCATTGCGATATCACTTTCTTTAACAGAAGTACTCATTTTTACATAAACGTATCTGTTAATAGATGAAGCATTACCCCAAGCATCAGATACCGAATAATACAAAGTATTCATTCCAACTTTTGATGAATCAACAGTTCCGGTACGAACAATTTTTGATGTGATATTTCCATCAATATTGTCAAATGCTGTTGCGCCCGAATCAACGTAGCTTTTGTTAATTGTAAGTGTATCGTATTGTTTTCCTTTAAGTGTAATAACCGGAGGAACAGTATCCAAACGTGAAAGATCGATATCGGCTAAACTGCGAGGAATTAATTTGAATTCATTATGACTGAAGAATAATGGTCCTTGAATGAAGTTCATTTTTAAACCACGTTTAACAACACTGCATACATTATGAATAGAAGCATTCATATCATCAACACGCATTCCACCATTTGCATTCGATGTATCTTTTGCAAAAGTAAATTCATAGAAATTTGATGGTGCATCAGGATTTGGATTTACAATTGCTGTCGAATCCCAACGTAATAACATTCCTTCGTAAGGCATTCCATATTTAAAATTATTGAGTGAGAATGAATCGGTAACTAAACCTTTAATAAACGAAGGCATTGCTTTTCCACTTGCAATTTTTGTAGCTGTTATACTATTTAAAATAGATACGCCAAACGTCTCGGTAACTTTTGCCGCTGTGATACTCACCGAATCGCCAATAGCCCAAGTTGAAGTAGCATCATTTGTTGCAGCACGTTGAATAAACATACCTGAATTAATGGCTGTTCCGTTTTGAATAGTTAATAAACTTTGTGCACTTGTACCGGTTCCCGATAAGTAATTGATACCGGTAACAATTGCAGTAATATTCATTGATGGAATAGAATCGCCATTCCAAATAGTAGCACCATTAGGGTAAGGACTAAACTGAAGATCAGCAATAGTATTGATACCATTTGTAGTTACTACATATGCAGAGTTTGTTCCTAACGAATCAGGTGCATTTTTGAAGTAACCGTTTTGGTCAATTATTTTAACCCAATATTTTACAACTGAACCTGCAGCTTTGTTTGGAACTTTACCTGTCCATGTAATTGAGTCAGGTGATGTAAGCGAAATAGAATCGAATACAAAATTGTTATATCCTATTGTAGTATATAATCTAACCTTAGATACTTTACCACTTCCGTTAACAGTTTTTACTGTAAATGTAACGCTATCAGTTGGTGTTGCTACAACAGGATTACGTGTTATTGAACCAAGTGCTGGATTAGAATAAGTAACTGCACCGATATCTGTTGGAGATAATGGAGCAAGCCAATAACCTGCAACACTGTTCGAACTTGTTTCGGTAATTACACCTCTGATGTATGATAATCTAGCTCCAATTGGTGGAGGTGCAAATGGAGTAAATCCTGGTGTTGCACGATGTGTATATGAAGTATCTTCCAAACCATCATTTCTAAACCAACCCGAAAAATCTCTGATTTGAATTGAATTTCCATTGTCGTCAATTACCGACCATACCCAACGGCTTCCGCTAGCAACACGAGTATAAACAGTTACATTTCTTAACTCAACATACATACCTGCATATTTTTCTGCAGTTGTTCTGTTTGGAGCAGCATTAGCAGCAACAGGGTTACCGGTCATAAACGAATCTACAGTCATCACCTTTGCAGCTGGTATTGGATTACCAATACTAATTACTTCAACCGAATTTGTATAATTAGGATTGTAATCATGTAACATATCAATTTGTGTTTCACCAGTAGATGTACCAGTTATGTTAAACTGTCGAATGATTCCTGTTACACGAACTTTGTATCCTAATTTTAGGTTGTCGTAAAATTTTGTTTCTGCTAAAAAACCACCAATGGTATTATTTGCAGCGATTGGTGAAGCCGGAATTACTGATGTAGCAGGATCAGCCAAAACCAATACTCCCGACCAAGGTTTTCCGTTTGCGCTATCACGTTGAATAAATGTTCCTTTACGTGAAATCGATAATCCGTATGCACGAGGATCCATCATTACAATTCCTTCTACACGAACGGTGTCGCCATAAGTTGCATTTTTCTTAATTGGATTCACATAATCAGATGAATCGGTTGGTGGAATTCTTGTTAATTTACTGCTGCTTACAAATTGAACTGTGTCAATCGGAATAACAGGGTAAGGGCCATACTGTTGGGCTTTTGCCAACATCGTTGCAGCAACTGCAAACAAAATTAGTAGTGATCTTTTCATTCTTTTTAATTTAGGTTTTTGACGTATTATTTATTTTGGTTTATTTAATTATTGCAAATTTTCCTACTTCAATATTACCAGTTTTATTGTCTTTAACTGTAAATAAATATATGCCGGTAGTAACAGTAGTTTTAAATGATGATAAGATATCCCAAGCATGTTCTCCTCCCGAAAAAACTTTATTGGTATTTGTAGCATATTGCTCAAACCATTTCGAGTCTTCTCCTTTATATGTTGTTGCATCATGATTTAATGTTGCAACTAAATCGCCACTGCATGTATAAATATGAATATCACATTTTTCAGGCAGGTTGTAAAAATAAATTTTATGTGTACGCGAAGTACTTCCATCCCACGATGCAGAAGTTTTATATGGATTTGGATAAACACCAATATGCGAACTTGAATTGCTTTCAATAGCTTCAGGAGCTGTGCCAGCAAATACACTGGTAGCATTTTGGGTAAATGAAGATTCGAGCGGACCTATTCCCAATTTCTGATCGCCTTGGTCAAATGCGGTAACTACAAATAAATATTGCCATCCATTTTGAAGGTTACTCATTTCGTATTTAAACCAATAAGGAATAGTATCGCCTTCAAAATATTTTGGTGTAGACAATCTCACAAGGTCAAATCCATTATTATATCCAATATTATTTCCAACCGAATCCCATTGTGCAATGAGGTTTTCATTATTTGATAAACTTTGACTTAAATCATCACCAATATTTGTGCGGTAAACGCGATAACCTTCAAAATCTTTTCGTCTCGAAATAGGGTCAACAGAAGCAATTGAACCAGCATCCCAATACAATTCTATTTTACTGTCGGTTGAAATTATTTTTACTTTTGGTGCATCGGGTGGTGTGGGCAAAACATAGTGGTCGAGTTTTCCATTGTTATTCAAATCGAGTTCGGCTCTATATTTACCATCACCATTTACATCTTCGCCAAAATAAGTGGCACGTGCTCTCATCAAATGTTCGGTCAGTTCGGTTCGAGATGTTTGAGAAGCAACATATCCACCATTTGCAGTTGGAGCCGTTCCGGTAACATTGGCCGCAACATATGCCATAACATATGTAAACGACTCGTTGGTATCGATACTCACTAATGGTCCGGATGAAAGCAATTGAATCCAATTATTTGGAGCTCCGTTTATTGGCCCATTTGTATTGTTTAATGTTAACGAATCAATATTGGTATGCATTCGGATGTATCTTTCTAAATCGCTCGAAGGTTTGTTGTAATCTGGTGAAGTAGCTGTAAAATTCCAGAAATTATAATTGACTGATGGCTTTGGAAAACTTCTGTTAACAAATGTGTCAGGCTTGTCGGGATTAAAAAACATACCTCGCCAGTTTATACCTAAAAATTGCATAGCACCATACGAACTGATGTAATTAATATCATCAGCATTCATATCGCTCAAATAAGCATAAATTGATTTGTATGTATTATCAACTCCGTTACGTCCTTTGTTATAAAAGTTTGTTCCAGTTTGATGTGTTACGTTCACATTTCGAACTACTAAATCGGCCCATTGCCCGAGCCAAACCGAATCCCATCTATTTTTTGATTTATTGGTAATCGTGTATTCGCAAATGGTAAAAAAATCTGCAAACGGATAGTTCCACGAATATGTTTCGAGATGAACATGTGCACCCAACGGATTAGTATGTCCGCCAATGGGAATACTTGTTCCGGGAACAATGGTGCTATCATCAAAAAAATCTAAAATAATATCTTGATGTGAAATGGCCGATGACGAATAATTTGCACTACTGGTGAGTGATGAGCGTTGAACCGGATATGCCAGCGGTGTAAATTCATATCCTGATGCTCCGGTGCTGTAACCCGATGCTGCATCGAATGCACTTGTTGAAACAAATGGCTGTCCGTTTACAATCGCGCCAATCCAAATACCCGACTCAAATAAATGTTCTTTGCCTTTTTGAGGAAATGCCATTGAAGGAGATCCTTGTGTATTGGCTGCAATTTTTGGATTGCCTACTGTTCCGGCATTACTAAAGGTCATGGTTAGTCGACCCACATTTGTGCTTTGTTGTTGAAATCCAGCTTGTGCCAAAAGCATCAATCCCTGAAAAATACAACACAATAAAAATAGTACCTTTTTACTAACCATACGTTCGCTTTACCGATGTGCAAATATGTAATTTTTCGTGTAAACTAAGTTTAAAAAATCATTATCAAATAAAAATAAAATGGAAGTCGTTTTTTTGCTGATTGGAAGTATTATTTATACGATAAAATAATCAACGTTCATTATCAGTGTGTTGTAAATTCTACGCTTGAAACTCCTTGCCAGCTAAGGGTTTTAGAGTAACATGCACTACTATCATACAGTTCAAAAGTCAATGATTAAATATCCTAAAGTAATTGTTAAGAAATTATTAATGCCAGCAAATGCGCTAACCTAAATCAATACATTAGGTTAGGTAAAGTTGAATGATGTTAGCACATGATGTGGAAAAAATAACAATGAAAATGAATAGATTAGATTAACTTTTGTAATTCAACACACAAAGAGTTCACATCATTTATTGAACATGTGCAAAACTGCTAGTCGGGGTGAAATCTATTTTTGATTCCAACCGATAATATACATTTGGTGTGTTGAGGAATAGAAAAATTAATTTTAGCGTGCGAAAGTAATTATGTCAGATAATATCAAAAATAAGCGAGTAAGAAATACAGATATCAATTCATATATTGAAGGAGGAAAAATACAACCACAGGCAGTTGATTTGGAAGAAGCGGTTTTAGGTGCATTGATGCTTGAGAAAAATGCCATCACACTTGTATCAAATATTTTAACACCCGAAAGTTTTTATAAAGATTCACATGTTATAATTTATCGTGCAATTAGAGAGTTGTATAGCACAGCTCAGCCGGTTGATATTTTAACAGTAACACAAGAATTACGTAAACGCGGGCAACTCGAAATTGTTGGCGGTGCATATTTTATTACGATGCTCACCAATCGTGTAGCATCGGCAGCAAATATTGAGTTTCATGCTCGTTTAATTGCACAAAAATTTATTCAGCGCGAACTCATTCGCATATCTAGCGAGATTCAACGCGAAGCATACGAAGAAGGAACAGATGCTTTTGAATTGCTCGACAGTGCCGAGAAAAAATTGTTTGAAGTTTCGCAAGGAAACATCAAACGCGATTACAAACAGGTAAATAATGTTATCAAAGAAGCCATTCGCGAAATCGAATCGTTAAAAGATAAAGAAGGCGGACTAACCGGTATCACTTCAGGTTTTACAAAACTCGACAGGGTTACTTCAGGTTTTCAAAAATCGGATTTAATTATTATTGCTGCTCGTCCCGGTATGGGAAAGACAGCTCTTGCCATGTCGATCGCAACCAATGCTTCTTTACTGAAAAAAGAACCACGAGCCATTGCTATTTTCTCACTCGAAATGAGCAGCAAGCAATTGGTTACTCGTATGATTTCATCGGAAGCAGAAATTATGGGCGAGAAACTTCGTAAAGGAACGCTTGCCGAACACGAATGGCAGCAACTCAATTCGAAGATTGCCAGATTAAATGAAGCACCAATTTTTATTGACGATACCCCAGCACTTTCTATTTTTGAATTGCGTTCGAAATGCCGCAGGTTGAAAGAACAAAATAATATTGAAATGATTGTGATTGATTATTTGCAGTTGATGCGTGGTGATGATGCAAATAATAAAAACGGAAATCGTGAGCAGGAGGTAAGTTATATTTCTCGTTCGTTAAAAGCGCTTGCTAAAGAACTGGATGTGCCAGTTATAGCATTAGCACAGTTAAGTCGTGCTTCCGAAAAACGTGGTACTGCTTCCATTCCGATGTTGAGTGATTTGCGTGAGTCGGGATCAATTGAGCAGGATGCCGATATGGTGATGTTTATTTATCGTCCGGAGTATTATCAGATAACCGAATTTGAAGACGGAACTTCTACACATGGTATAGCCGAGTTGCACATTGCAAAACACCGAAATGGTGCGCTCGATAGAGTACGCTTGCGTTTTGTACACGAGTTTACCAAGTTTAAAGATTTAACAGATTTTGATTTCCCGAACGAGAACAATGAAATGTTAACTGATAATCCCGGAACAATTACAATCAGTTCGAGATTGAATGATATGAATACGGACGATGATTATTCTCCGGCACCATTTTAAATTTTTATCATTGTCATTCCGAACAAAGTGAGGAATCCATTCCATATATGAAGATGATTATTTTATTCTCTTGTTTTCGTTATATGATAAACTCTTTAGGCAAAATATTATTTTAGCCGAATGAAGGTAAAACATTACCTGTTTTTTGCAGCTATCATTTTAGGTCTTTCGATACTGTTCGAATATCATTTGATTATTGATACAGCCCCGCAGTCCTGCCACATTTGGAGACAATCCGATTGTGTTTCGTTTGCAACAAATTATTACGAAAATGGAATGCATTTTACTGAACCTCGCGTTTATAATGAATTAACCAGTAACGGTTATTGTGTGGGCGAGTTTCCAATTATTTATTTTACAGTTGCCGAAATATGGCATTATACCGGACAACATTTTTGGGTTTTTCGTTCATTGCAATTGCTCATTTTTTTCGGTGGATTGTTTTCACTTTTCTGCATGACCTACCGGTTAACTGCTAATATTTTCTTGGCTTATTTTTTACCCATACTGTTGTTTTCGTCACCATTTGTAATGCTTTATGCCAACAGCTTTTTGCCCGATGTTCCTTCGCTTTCATTTGTTCTCATTGGATTAAATTTACTAACTAAATACAATGCCGAGCGTAAAATATTTTTACTCTTTCCCATTGCAATTTGTTTGATGTTGGCTGTGTTGTTAAAAGCAAATGCAATGATTGCTGTTGCAGCTTTTTTTATCATGTTGTTGCTCGAAAATGTTGGACTAAAGTTTAACGAAGAAAAAAAAATTTTTCAAAAATTTATTCCTGTAAGTATTGTTTTTGTTTCGGTTTTTGTGGCTGCTTTTATTTGGTATAGATGGGCAATCAATTACAACAAAAAATTTGATGTAACATTTTTAGGAACCGGTGCCTGGCCAGGCTGGCCTTTGTGGGAAGCTACCCCCGAAAATATAAAGGGAACACTCAGTGCACTCAGAGATTATGTTCCCGAATTTTGGAGTTTGAGCACATGGATTGGTATTCTTTTTTGCTTTGTGTTGGTGGTGAAAGATTTTTTTAAGATGCGTTTTTTTTCTTGGCTTAGTTTGGGGATTCTTGCCGGTTCGGTTTTGTTGTATGTTGATTTTTTTGTAGGGTTTAGAGATAATAATTATTATTTCATTAACCTCATGATTTTGCCGCTCACGATTTTGCTCACTACTTTTATTCATTACCCCGATTTTTTTACAAAAAAAACAGTACAGGCATTTTTAATTGTACTGCTAGCTGTAAATATTTTTCATGCAAAAAGTATGTTGCGTATTTATTACCACGGTGGATGGAAACACGATCGCTTTAATGAAACATTTTACGTAAAAGACTTTCGCAATTTTGTTGACCAAAACATAGAGAAGGACGCAAAAGTTGCCAGTATACCTGATGTTACGCCAAACGGTACACTTTTATTATTACAAAGGCATGGAGTAAGCAATTATGGTTTTCACGATTGGAAAGTAAACGAACAGCAACTCTCGCAAATGATTGATTGGGGATATAAATACATGGTAGTTTCGGGAAATGAAATGTTACAAGATTCGACTGTAAAAAAATATTGCAAAACACCCAAAGCACAGTTTAACGACATCAGGATTTTTGAATTGAAGAAAATTCTAAACTAGTAAATAAAAAAAATCGTGATTACACATTTGCATAATCACGATTTCTGTTTCAGAAATAATTTCTATTTACCGAACAATCCTTTTAGTTTATTCTTAGCTGCGTCTTCGGCTTGTTTTTTCAAACGATCACTTTCAGCTTTGGCTTTGTCTTGTGCTTCTTTTTTCAAACGCTCACCTTCGGCATTTGCTTTGTCTTGTGCCTCTTTCTTCAACCTATCTGCTTCGGCCCGGGCTTTTGCTTCTAGTTCTTTTTTCTGTAGATCAAGTGCAGCATTTGCTTGGTCTTTTGCCGATGGTCCATCGGTTTTTGATGAGTTTCCTAATGCTGTTGAAACAGTTGGTTTGGTAAATGTTCCTCCAATATTTATATTCACATTAATTACTTCACTCAACTTCACATTTGTTCCTGCCTTTTTGTTAAACTGATCAATTAAACTATTAACTGTTGCATTTGCTTCGCTGCCCATTGACGAACGTGGTATGCCTGTTTTACCTGTGTAGTTAATGGTTTGGTCGAATCCGGTTGAGCCTGATAGACTGAGTTTTTGTCCAGCAACAACCACATCAAATGGTTTGGTATACACACGCCCTTTTTCAACTTTATATTCAACTTTCACATTATTTAGTGCAAGGTTTTTAAGCTTGTCATTTTTTAATGCATCGGCAAGCATGTTTAGTGCTTTTACATTTTTTACTTCGGCATTCGGAACTTGCATCACACCTTCGGCAAATAATGTTTCGTAATCAGGATTCATTTTTTTGTCCATGGTAGTTACCATATGGAATGTAGTAGAAAACGAACCTTGAATATTTTCGGCAATAGGAGCAATTTTTTTAACTGTATTAAATGTTACAAATGCTTTTTGGAAATCGAGATGCTGAATTCCGAAATCCATTTTCAAATCGGGTTTTTTAGGATTTGTGGTTGCATAATATCCATCCATTGTAATGGCAGCACCAATAGTGTTTAACGCAACTTTATTGAACGATAATTTTTGATCGGCAATATGAACAGAACCTTTAAAATCGGTTATATCCATATTGGTATAAAGTATTTTGCCAATATTGCAATTCAGTGTAAAGTCAATGTTAGAAGGGATTTCGGGAGCATCAATTGAAGCTGTATCAGGTTGTTTTGGTTTTGCAGCAGCTGCCGAATCTTTAGGTAAAAACTGATTGGCATCCATCAAATTGCTGTTAAAGTTAAGCGAACCTTTTAGTGTTCCTTTTCCGAAAAAGTATGGAATAAAATTTTCGAGTGTACCGCTCATTTTCATATCACTCTTGCCAATTTTTGCATCAAAATCATTGAGCGAAACTATTTTTGGAGATAAAGCTATTTGAGCATTTTTTAAATTCATTCCATCTGGTAAATCTTTTGATGAGAAGAAAACATTTTGCGCTGTAATATTTCCTGAAGCAGCAACATCTTCATATTTTTTTGCTTCTATATCACTCACTTTTGCCTTAGCCGAAAAATCGGCAGTTATCAATCCGCTTACTTTCATTCCATTATCAAGCGGAACAATTTTAGTGATATTATCGAGATTAATTTTTCCTTTAAATGTTGCATCAACTGCAGGATCTTTTATTGGATTTGTAGCCACCAATTTTGCATCAAATGGATCGGATGCAATTTCGAAATGCATTTTAGATAAGTCGATTTTGGTATGATCAAGATTGCCATCAGGATTTGTAACAGCAAGTTTTATCTGTACGTTGTTTACCGGTGAAGGCAAGGCTGGATATTTAAACATTCCATTCTCTACCATTAAATTAAGTGCAAAAGCAGGAAGTTGTTTTTGGTTATAAGTACCTTTTGCAAAACCATCAAAACCAAGTTTACCTGATGATTGTAAGTCTTTAAAATCTTTTGAATAAATAGCAGGAATAAGTGATAGGAAACTTTTAAAATCAGCTTTTTTGATTCCGTATTTTAAATCCATATTGATGTCATCACCTTTCATGGCAACGTTTCCGTCAAAGGCAAGTGTAAGGTCATTCAAACTGAATTCATTTTCTTTAAAAGTAAATTTCATCTCTTTCATGTTGGCATCCATTTCCATTTTTGCCGAAGTATTTACTTTGCTTAAATAGGTAATTCCACCCATTTTAAATGTCAACGACTTGATAGATGTAATCATTTTTAACAGAAAATCATCTTGAGAAAAATCGCCATTCAATTCATAATTGAGTGCTTTGATATCAGAGAACATACCTGCACTTTTATCATCATAAATAATATCAGCATTTTTAATTTCAAATTTTTTCAATGCGATATTAAATTTAGATTGTGCTGTGTCTGGTGCCTTTGTAGTTGTATCAGTAGATGGTTTGGTGATATCCCAGTTTGTTTTACCATTTTTCAAAACAATGGCATGAATATTTGGTTGGTCGAGCAAGATGCTGCGTATTTTTATCTTCTCGCCTTTTATCACACTCATTACATCTAGCGTTGCACTAAATTCTTTAAGGGATAAAAGTGTATCGCCTTCAAACTCATTGATACCAGCAACCGAAAGGTTTTTTATTCCTAACGTAAAATTTGGGAAGTTAGCTAGCAGACTTAATGTAATGTCGTTATCGAAATTAATTTTTGCGTTTACATTTTTATTGGCTTCAGTTTTTACGAGATCAACAATTTTACCTTTAAAAACAATAGGAAGAATGATTGCTGATGCCAATAATAAAATGATGACAGCAAGAAGAATTAAAAAAAACTTTTTCATAGTATGATTTATTCTAAAGTGGAAATTAAGTTTTGAATTAGTTTTTGTGAGAGTGGTTTATTGATGTATTGTTTAATTGTTTTAAAATTTTTAGCGTACGATATATCCCCTTCATTTATTGATGATGTGAGAAAACAGGGTAGGTGCATTTTTAGTTTTTCTTCAGGAAGTTTTTCAAAATCTTCCATAAATTTAAAACCATCAACCAGTGGCATATTTATATCAACAAACATGATTGTTTTTGTTTGTGATACTTCTTTCTCATTGATAAATGTTAAAGCTTCTTTTGCAGTTTTAAACGAAAATATTTCGCAGCTTTCAACTGTTGCTTCAATCATTTTTTCGGCAATAAAAATATCTATATGATTATCATCAATGATCATAAAGTTGTATTTTTTTTGCATCGTATTATTTTTTTGAATGGATGTTTATTTCGAATGTTGTTCCTTCGTTGAATTCAGATTTTACAGTAATTACACCGTCAATTTTTTTGAGTACATCTTTTACATTGTACAATCCAAAACCGGAGCCCAAACTTTCAGATGTTGCTCTGTAAAATAAATTAAATATCTGATCAATATATTCTGGACGAATGCCAATTCCATTATCAGATACAACAATTTTTACTTCTTCTTTATTTACAACAATTGATAAGTCTACTATTTTTTCGATGTTGTCATTTTTTTGGTACTTAAAGGCATTTGAAAGTAAATTGTTTAAAACGATTTTTAAACAAGTGTAATCGCTTCTAAAATTTTCATCTTTTACGATTAATGAAGTTTTAAAATTGATATGATCTACTTTTTCGGCAATCGAATAAATACTTTTTATGTCATCAAGTAATTCTCTAAAATCAATTGCTTCAATTTGTAATTCGCCTCTTTGTATTTTATAATAATCATGCACACTGGTTATAAACTGGTCAAGTTTTTCAACAGTGTGTTTTATCATCACATGCATTTTCTGAATCGACTCAATATCTCTATCGTTTTCAATCAACATAACAGCTCCGGCAATACTAGTAATCGGACCTCTTAAATCGTGGGTAACGCTGTAGGCAAACTTATCAAGCTCGGCATAAGCTTTAGTAAGTTCATCATTTTTAATTTTGAGTAATGAGTTTGCAAGGTAAAATTTATGTCCTTCGGCAATTGCAGTAATGATATCCTCTTGCTGCCAAGGTTTTTTAATGTATCTGTAAACGTTTCCTCTGTTAATTGCATCAATAACTGATTCAATATCTGAAAAACCTGTAATCAACATTCTAATGGGTAGCGGAAACGAAGTTCTAATTAATTCAAGTAATTCCACACCTGATTTACCTGGCATTCTCTGATCGCAGAGTATAATATGGATGTCGTTGTTTTCATTGAGTATTTTTATTGCTTCATCAGAATTATTCGCAATAAAAATAGTGAAATGTAGTCGAAAAGATGCTTTAAATCCCAATAGATTTGGCATTTCATCATCTATATACAGAACCTTAATTTTATTCAACTCCATGTCGGGCAAAATTAAGATAAATGTTGGATTAATGGAATTTCAATTTCAAATTGTGTTCCCTGTTGAGCATCAGAAGTTACCTTAATTGTGCCGTTGTGTTTCTTAATGATGTTGTAAACGATTGATAATCCAAGGCCTGTGCCTTCTCCAACGGGTTTTGTGGTATAAAACGGTTCAAATAATTTATGTTTAGTTTCTTCGCTCATACCTTTACCGTTATCTTCAATGGCCATAATTAAATGCTTGTCTTTTATTTTTGTTGTGATAATAATCTCAGCAAATCCCGATTCTTTATGTTTTTCTTTTACAGCATAAATGGCATTCGAAAGGATATTTAGAAACACTTGATTTATCTTACCTGGATAGCATTCTACCAAAGGTAAAGCACCATAATTTTTAGTTATTTTAATATCCGAGCCAATTTGATTATTCAAAATGATTAATGTCGAATCAATACCTTCATTGATATCTGAACTTTTCAGGTCATCCTCATCAAGTCTCGAAAACAATCTAAGACCTTTAACTATTTCGGCAGTTCTGAAAGATCCTTCCTGTATACCTTTCATTAAAAAGTCGATTTCTGTTTTCAGGTAATCAAAATCAACATCTTGTTTAAGTTCATCAATTTGCTTCTGTTTTTCAGAAATAGTTATTTGTGAAAGTGAAATATTTTCAACTTTTTCGAGTAAGGTAAGTATCGAATCGATATCGCGCTTTAAAGGACTGATATTGGATGTGACAAAATTGATTGGGTTGTTTATTTCATGTGCAATGCCTGCTGTTAGTTGTCCGAGTGAAGCCATTTTTTCTGACTCAACAAGTAAGGTTTGCGCACTTTTTAATTCATCAAGTGTTTTGCTTAATTCGGTATTCGTTACTTTTAGTTCAACAGTTCTCTCGGTAACTTTTGTTTCTAAGATCACATTCTGTTCACGTACAATTCTTTCATTTTCTTGTGCAGAAAATAAAGCTTCTTTTTGAGCGATTTCTTTTTCTTTTCTGAAGGTGTTAATTTTATCGGCAAGTGCAAAAGAAAGCAATAAACTTTCGGCTGCAGAGCCCCATTGTAGTGATGAATTTGTCAATAAATTATCGGGAGCAATTCCGAAATTTTTCAAAACAAAAATGATTAAACTAAAAATAAATAGTGACCAAGCCAATAAGAAAAATGTTGCCGGGCGGTATTTTTTTAACGAAACGAGTATAGAGAAAGTAAGTGCATATAAACCAATTAGCACTCCTGCAACATCCAATATTTTATAAGCAATTTGGCTGTAACCACATAAGTAAAAAATTAGCACTGAAACATAAGCAGCATAAAATAAAATCAATCCCTTATTTAATATCGGATAAAACTTTTTGAGCATTAAAAAATGAGAAGCAAAAGCAATTGCTCCAATACCTGCAATTACCGAACTCGTAACGATTAGAAGAGGATTTAATGATGGATTATCGGGAATTAGAAAACGAATAGAAAACCCACTTAAACCTATTTGTGCAAGGGTTATAAAAAATACATACACTACATAAAAAAAATAGTTTCTGTCTTTTACCGAAATGAACACAAACAAGTTGTACATAAACATAAAAAACATGATGCCAACATAAATTGCCATCATAATATTATAATCTGATAGCTGATAATTTGTTTCAGTTTCGGATGCAATTTGAAGTGGAATGTATACTTGTAAACCTGAATTTGTTTTCAAATAAAATTCGATTGTATCATGTGCATTTAGGTTGGGTAAATTAAACACTGGGAACTGATGCAAAAACTCACGCTTGTTAAGTGGAGTTGTAGAAACTATTGAAATCGAATCCCAAATGTTGTTATTTACTTTGAAAAACAAGGTGTTTTTATCCAGCAACGGATTGGTTATTGTCAATACATTTTTCGATTCAATTTTTTGTTTGCAAACTAATTTAAAATGAATCCAGCATGCATTTTTTTGATACGATAAATTAATTTGTTTCTGATTCAGTAAATCAAATACGTGCTCTTTGTTTAATATGGATTGAAGGCTGATGTTGTTAAATGTATCAATACGAAAAGTGAAGTTTTGGTACAATGAAAAGTGCTCTTCGGGAAATTTAATTTCCGAATCGGCTTTAATAGTGTTGATAGCTATTAACGAGCAGAAGATTAATATAAATGATTTAATAAGTATACTTTTCAGCACTGATTTTAAATTCATCTTTTATAATATTATTTAAAATAAGATTGTATTCAATCTCCACTTCCAGTTTACCAAATGGAACAATTTCAATTGCAGTTTGAACTAAGTTTTTTCTTAGGTCTGTAATCCTTGATATTTCGTAAGGATCAGCAGTCGTCATTTTCCATGCATCTTCCATCAGTACAGCAGTGGCTAGTAAATCAATTTTAGGGTAATAAAATGTACCATTGTTTCCTAATTCTTTCACAACAACACAACCTACTCTTTCGGCAAATTTAACTGTATATGGCGCACAAAGTGCCCAAATTGATTTGATACCTAATTGTTCGGCAATTACAACACCAACTCTTGTGGCAAAAAAAGCACCAATTCCATAACCAGCTACTTCACGGGTGTTCCACAATCCACATAATTCACCAGTTCCCTCTTCACTTGATTTTCTTACCATATTATATATGTTGTCATCCATATATCCTGTGGCATCCTCAATAGGTAGTGGTGTAATTCCATCGGCAACATTTATTCTAGCACCGCCATATACTTTTTTCTTATCCAATGATTCAACTATTATGGCAAAAGCAGAAGGATTATTCATCCAGCTGTCTTTTGAAGAAGTTACTTGTTGAACACCCACTGTTTCCAACACATGCCGATGTCCCTCAATGAACTTAAGGCAAGCTTCTTGGTCAGTTGTAGCTCTGAAAGCTCGTATTCGAAATTGCATTCTTAGAAAATTATTTTTTCAAGATCAACATAAAATCTACCTGAGTTTTGATATTGTTTCAATAATATTCTTCGAGTAATGTCTGTTGTTATAGCGCCTCCTAACACTACAGCTGATGCAAGCTGTGGCCATGTTGTAATTGTTTTACCTATTTCGGTCATCGAAAATTTCAGTCTGTCTGAACAATTTTCAAACGAAACAAGTCTCATCAATATTTGCATTCTATCTGCTGGGGCAATTTTTTTTATGTCGAGCAAAATATCCTCATCAATCAATCCATGAAAAATTTGTCGGTTAGGTTCTAAATCAAACCTTTCAATATCCAACATCCCTCTGTCGTTAGTATCCATCACAACTGGTACTTTTAGTTTTCTGGCGTGTAATCGTGTAGCAATTTTTACTTCTAAACTATCACAAACTTCAATTGCGATATCTAATTTTCCGTTGTTTTCAAAAAAATCAGCAATGTTGTTTTCTGTAATTCCATCTTCAAAAATTTGAACATGAATAAATGGATCAATTTCTGAAATTTCTCTCGCAGCAATTATTACTTTTGGTAATCCTAAATTTTGCAAGCCTGTTCTAATTCGGTTTAAATTACTCAGTTCAAGGGTATCAAAATCTGCTAATCTGATTTCACTGCAAATTCTTTCGGTTGCTATGGTTAGCGCAATTGAATGTCCTACCGACAAACCGATAATTCCAATTTTCTTTGAAGATAAATTTTGAAATTCTTCATCAGTAATTTTGTGTTTATTTCTGTTGGTGCGTAATTCAATAAACTCTTTCTCGTCTAGAATATGAATTAAGTTTTTATTCCAGGGATAATACACCCAAACACCATAATTATTTATTGGTGTGTTGTTTAAATGGGTAGATATTAATTGATCGTATTCAATCTCATCTAGCGTCTTTTGCGGGTTACGCGATTTAATTAATTCTCTTAATTGAGAATAGATTGTGTCAACAATATTTATCGAGGCATCTTGTTTTAATGCCATTAATAATTCTGTATCATTCGGCTTTACAAAAACTACTTTGTATTGATACGGCTTGTGGTTCATTTTTATCTTTTGTAATACAAATTATGCAAAATAAAATTAGGTAGATAACTTGCGAAAAGTAACTATTTGTTTTAAATTTCCGCAATTTACTTATTAGATATGGCTGATAAAATGATTAATATTTTATACATTGATGATGAATTTCATAATCTTCAATCGTTTAAAGCAACCTTCAGACTTAAGTATAAAATTCACATTGCTATAAGTGGTGAAGAAGCAAAAGAAATATTGGATAACAATCCGAATATTGAAATTATAATTACAGATCAAAGAATGCCAAACATGACAGGTGTTGAATTTCTTGAATCGATAATCGAAAAGCATCCCAATCCGATTAGGATGTTATTAACAGGGTATGCCGATTTGAATGCAGTGATTGATGCTGTAAATAAAGGGAAGATTTTTCATTACATGAGCAAGCCATGGATAGAAAATGAAATTGAAAAGGCTATTGAAGTTGCTCACGAACTTTACCAAAAAAGAGCCGAAGAGAAAAGTTATACTGATAAGGTGGTTACTGTGAATACGCAGCTTGAATTTTTGTTGAGACAAAAGTTATTGTCGTAACTCATTATTTCAAATCCTTGTTGTTTTGCATTTCAAATCTTTTTTTATCCTGATCAAGTTTATCTTGCTTTTGTTTTAATTCCTGGTTTTTTCTTTCAGCTTCTGCAACTTTCGAACTTCCGCACGATAACATAACTCCTGATAAGCAAACTAAAAAAGCTGAACGAATGATGAGGTTTTTCATAACGATTATTATTTATGATGCAAAATACAAATACATTGCCAAAAAGCATTGTTAAATTTTAATGGTCGTTTAACTGAATAATTTCCTTCAGTTTCGATCCCAATAAAACCAAATATTTATCATTAATTTCTTTGGTTGAATTTTCATTTTCTCCTTTAATGGTTAGTGTTTGAGCAAGTATTAAGTTCCCACCTTTGTCAAATAAATTATAGTGCAAAATGTATTCGCGTTTATATTGTTGCTTCGACCATTCAATCGTGTTTTTATTGTTGGTGTTTACTTCAAATTGAGTTAAAAAAAGAATGTATTTTTCGTTGTATTTTTTTGAGAGATATTGAAATAAATCAGGGTCGCCAATCATGCCAAGCATCACATTCGAATCGTTTACCCAAAATGTTTGATCTTTAGTTTTGTGCTTAAATTTTTCAAATAATTTTTGTTTGGCACTTTTGTCTTTATCTCCAATAATATCTTTGTTAATTGGATGATTAGAATGAAGCGTGTATTGAGTGGATCCGTAAATTCTATTTAAGTCGGGCTCTCCATTCAAGCTTGTTGATCGCATGAGGCTTATCGCGTCAAAACAGGATAACAACTGGTGATGAACATTTGCTTCAACATTATTTCGCATTTCATTTCTTACTTTCATTTCATTGCTTCGAGAGAACCGAGCAATGTCCTGATCAGCATCAGAAAAATACATCATGCTTTGATAAGGAATGATGAGAATGCGGCTTTCAGCTTTGGTTGAATCTTTTTGTTGTTGAGCTGAAAGTGAAAATATAGCTATAGAAAAGATAATCAATGCAATTGTTTTTTTCATATTCGTTGAATGATTGTCAAAAGTATTCAATCATTCTAACACGAAATCAACAATTATCACATAGATGTTTATTTAAAAAATAGTTGCCACAAATCATTCCCAAAAATCAGTATGATAAGCGAGAATACGATAATCATTCCAACAGTTTGAATTCTTTCCATCCATTTATCGCTTACAGGTCGTCCCATAATCATCTCAATGATAAGCAATACAACATGTCCTCCATCAAGTGCCGGTATTGGTAAGATATTCATAAATGCAAGTGCAAGTGAAATCAAACCAGTTAACATCCAGAATTTCGACCAAATCCAAACACCTCCATAAAATTTTGCTATTCCAATCGGACCTTGAAGTGCTTTGTTAACAGCAATATCACCATTGAATATTTTTTTCCAACTGGTAATTTGTAAGGCAATAAAATCAACTGCTTGTTTTACGCCAATAGGAAACGATTGGAAAAATCCATATTGAATTGAATCATATTTTAATTCATCAGTTAAAGTTCCTACACCAATTTTCCCATCCTTATCAATCTGAATTTTTAATGAAACGGTATCATTGCTTCGTAACACGGTAAATGTTTTTTCAGTACCGGCAAATTGTTTTAAAATCAATTGAAACTCATCAAAGAATTGAAATGAACAAGTGTCAACACTGATAATTTTATCGTTTGCCAACATGCCACCTTTTTCGGCACCATTGTTAGGCACAACCTGCTCAATCGAGAAAGAATATCTTGGAGAAATAAAGTTCTCTTTGCCTTCGTCAGCCAGTTTTCGTGTAAAATCAGAAGGTAATTTAACTGAAGTTTGTTCTCCGTTTCTGTCAACAATGTATGTTGTGTTATCTCCTAAAAGAGCATCTGAATTAATTGCATCCGAAAAATATTTTATTTCTTTTCCGTTAACCGAAATGAGTTTGTCGCCATTTTTAAATCCTACTTCTTTTGCAAGCTGTGATGCTACAATTCCGTTTTTCAAGGATGAGTTTACAAGAGATTTTTCGCCATAGGTATACGTTAGCATAGCGAAGATGAAAATACCTAATAATACATTCATCACTACACCACCTACCATAACAATAAGTCGTTGCCAAGCTGGTTTACTTCTGAATTCCCATGGTTCTGCAGGGAGTTTCATTTGTTCCTTATCCATGCTTTCATCAATCATTCCGGCAATTTTAACATAGCCTCCAAGTGGAAGCCATCCAATTCCCCACTCGGTATTCCCTATTTTTTTGCTGAATAATTTTTTACCCCAGGCATCAAAAAATAAGTAGAATTTTTCAACCTTAATTCCAAAAGCACGAGCTGCCCAAAAATGTCCTAATTCGTGGAGTATTACTAAAATTGATATGCCCGTAATTA
>CANKGI010000014.1 GCA_947481365.1 Bacteroidota bacterium
TAAAATTTTAGCTGGACTACCAACTGCTAAACAATAGTCGGGTATATTTCTATTTACTACAGAATTGGCTCCAATAATACAATGTTTACCAATACTTGCTCCAAAAATACATACATTTTCACCAATCCAAGTACCTTCACCAATGATTACAGGTAACAATTGCTTAATAGGTTGGTCTAATATAGCTAGATCAACATCTTCATAAGAATGAAGATTATCAGAAATATATACCTTATCTGCAGTTAGTACTTTACTTTCAATGGTAATGCTTTGTGTGGCGTAAATATGATTAAAATTACCAATGGTAGCACCTTCACTTATAGTTAAATTAGCCGTTTTGCCCGTTAATGGTATTGCTGCCAACCAAGTATACTTGCCTATTACAACATTGTTATCAAGAATCATATTTTGATATCCATCTATCTTTAAAGGTGCAAGTATTCGTGTTTTGCTTCCTATATGTTTAAAAAGCAATTTATAAATTGGATACTTAAAAATATAGTAACATAATGAATCCAATAATTTAAATAAACGAATAAGACCTGTCATGACAATTTTTATTAAAGATGTGAAAGTAAATATTTTCTAATATAAAAATGATGCATAAGAATTTCTGTTTCAACAACAATATCTATAATCATATCATAATGTTTCAAAATGGCTAACGTCAATTTTTAGATTACTCTCTTGGATAACTTGAGAGTCGATGATATAAAAAAACAATATATTTAGATACAATATATCAGCATATCCTTTAACATTTAAGACAAGCATAAATAAACATTGAATCATAAAAAAACGATAAATGTGTTTATGATCTTTACTTTTAATTGCTATTCTTATTACCAATAAATACTGTATAATTAAGAATATTAACAAACCTGGAATCCCAAAATAATAAATCAATCTAAGGTAACCAATATCGGTTCCTTTATAAAATTCTATTGGATTAGTAGGACTAGAAAATAAGCCATCTCCAATGATGTATGTTTTTAACTGATCGGGCCAAATAAACATTGTATATAACTCGTCTGTAGAAGCTGATTTTACTCCATTTCCACTGAAATAATTATAAAACACCTCAAACCCAAATTCAGATGAAGCAGTCAAAGAATCTTTTGACTCTTGAGACAATAGAAAAAAAGAGAAAAAAAGAATACAAATGACAATCAAAATACTAAAAAGAAATTTATATCTATTTGTAAATGCTGATTTCTTTACACCTTCGGGTAATAAAAATATAAGAATTGCAAATGCCCCACCTATCAAAGTTGTTCTACCTATCATAGCTCCAATTGAGGCAATAAGAATAAATGAAATTGTATAAAACAGAGTCGTAAGAAAACTATTCTTTTGATTCCTCATCAATACAGAAATTAACATTAAAATAAAACCCAAAGCAATCGAAACAGGGAATGGGTTAGGACCTATAGGAATTAATCTTTTTTCTTCGGTAGATTTAATTAAGGTTTCCATAAATTCCCCCATATCAAGCACATTTAGTACAGAAGTTCTAAAATTATTATCAAGAAACATCATTAACGAAATAATTACTTGAACCACACCAGAAATAATAAGATAATTTGATAAAGATGTAAATGTAGCTTCACCATAAAATTTAGTAAACAACCATACTACAAAATATCCTGCACACATGTTAAATATTAATGCACTTGCAAATCGTACAAAATAATAATCACTTGTTTGGTTAGCTAGACATGTGATTACTGATAATGAAGCAATAGCAAAAACAAAAAGTAATATCTGGAGTAAATCCTTACGTATTTTAATATTATATAAGATATGACCTTTGAGCAATTCAATGAACAAAACAATAGCTCCAAAACAAGCTAAAATCATCCTAGTCCCAATTCCTCCTGGCAAACCTTTGAATGGTACAGAGAAAACATAAGCAAAAACAATCACCAATAAAATAATAGCGCCTACAAAGTTTTTAATTATCTTAAAAATAAAACTATTGTTCACTGAAAATATATATCTGCATTATTTAAACTCATTACAAATTTTGGAAATTTTATTGAACCATTTTTATTTTATAACTAATTTAAAGTTATAGGCTCATCCATTATTTCCCTGTATACTTTTTTCCCCATCAAGTAAACAACAGTTAAAAAACCAAAAATAAAACCACCTGCAATTAATGATAGTAGTCTACCAAATTTTTTATATTTTAATGGTAAAATAGGTTTATCAATTATCTGGATCAAAGGTTCTTCACGCATTAAAGTCAGCTTAGAAAGTTCTGCATTTTTTACTAATTCACCATATAATGTTGTGAGTAACTGAATATTCATTTGTCGTTTTGCCATTGGAACTCTAACCTGAGCTTTAATCAAATTCTGATTTTCATCCTGCTCATGAGCGGCTCCATACATTTCAACATCAAGTCTTGCTTTTACCGAATCAATTTTATTTTCAAGAATTGCAATATTTGATCGAATCTTTTTTGTCTTCGTTTGAATGTAAAATTCAGATACATTTTTAACTAAAACTTCCGTAAATATTTTAGCAAATAATTCATCTTCTGAGGTAACTTTAACATTAAAAATCACCATCTTTTTATCTAACCTTGTTGCTGTTAAGTCATTTTTTGCGATGTTCTTGTAAATAAAACATAGTACGCTATCCTGAACTAGGCTAAATTTCTCCCTTGGTTGTAAAGAGGAATACTTAATTATACTCTTATCTTTTAATTTTATTTCATTTGATTCGATGTAACGATTTACTAGAAGATCTTTTCCCCCATAAAATGAAACTTCAGTTAACAACGTTTTTTCTATAATTAATCGAGATTTTATCAGCTCCATGATATTATCACCGGAAAACGCCCCTCCTCCATCCCCTTTACCTATATCTAAACCAAATTGACTAGCAATACCTGCGTATGAACCCATTGAACTACCTTTTTCTTCAAGCGCATATGATAACTCACCTTCGTATACTTTTTTCTGAAAAGATGCATAAGTAAACCCTAAGATCCCTCCAGTTAAACCTAATATCACAATAATTTTCCATTTAGTCAATAAGTAATTTTTCCATTCAATAATCTTAAGTATAAGCTCCCTTAAACCTACTACTTCTTTATCATTGTCTTTTTTCATATCCTTTTATTTTTCAGGTTTTAATTTTTAAGCTATATAACATGTATCTCATACTCCATTTTATCAATTCTATAATTGCTATACTTTTATATTTAAGTGAAGGCATTTCACTCCAATTATACCAATAAGTTAACGCATTTGTTCTAGCCATTTTTATTGAACGTATTACCTTAACTCCAGACACATTATTTGTATGAATACGGTATTTCCCTGCAATATTATCATCAAAAATAATCAACTTTTTTGCAGCTGCTCTTTGATAAAAATACCAATCTTCTGCAATCAGGTTTTCTCTGTATTTGCCAATGATAGTGAAAACATTTTTATCCATCATAACAGAAGGGCCAGAGATTTGAGGACTAACTAAAGTACTGAGTAAAATTCCATCATCATCTTTAAACCGTCTCTTATCCTTTTTGTTATAGTCATCAATCGCACTATTCATTAATAATTCATTGTTGTCACCAATCACATTTGCATCAGAAACCAAAACTAATTTTTGAGGATGCGCCTTCAAAAAATTTACCCTATGCTTAATACTACCTGGATACAACATATCATCACTTGCAATTGGTACTAAATATTTACCAGATGAAAGTGATACTAATTCATTAAGCGTTTTGCAAACACCTTTATTTTCTCTTGATTTATATACAATGGTAACCTTACTTTTGTTAGCCGATATCCATTCTTTGATACATTCATCCGAACGGTCTTTCGACCCATCATTAATAATGATAATCTCTTTATTAGGATAGTCATCGAAAAGAATAGAATCCAAAGAATCCTTAATATATTTTTCGTGATTATAACTGGGTATTAAAATGGAAACTAAAGGATATTCTTCACTCAAAATTTTAACCTATTTTATGTTTAGCAAAAAAAAGTTTTCTAAATATAAATAACAATGCAACAAGATAAATAAAATAATTAATTGCATATGCCATTGATGTTCCAATTAAACCAAAATATTTGACTAACAAGATTGAAATGAACAAATAAGACAATCCTCCCAATATTTCGGTTATAATAAAAGTTTTAACCATTGCCTTGGCATGCATTTGAAATCCGATAATCCAACCTATCGTTTTAATAATATCGCCACAAAGTTGCCAACCGAATAATGTTCCAGCTTCATTAAAGTCGGCTGTAAACAAAAAGGAAATAATTAAATATCTATACAAAAAAATGACTGTTGATGATATAATGACTAAGGGTGTAATTATTTTTAGCATTCTTATTATCTCGTGTCGCAACTCATGCTTTTGCTGTATTTCTGAAAGTCGAGGAAGGTAATATGTACTTAATGTTGTGGTAATAAAAACCAAATGAACATTAGAAATTCTGCTAATAGCTTCCCAAATTCCTGCAGATGACAATCCTATATTTTGTATAACATAATTTCTCAATATCAATTGAACAACTGGAACAAAAATGGTTGACGTTAATGTCATTAATATAAACCTAAACAACAGCTTATTTTGATGCACATCAAATCCTTCACGAATTGCTATTTTATTGAACGATTTTTGTTTGCTAATAAAAATGAGTGTGATAAAAAAAACCAACGATTGATTGGTAACGATTGCATAAAAAGCACCGATAATGCTGTAATTGGTGATTAAATAATACGATAATATCAACCCTGAAATGCTTGTAATAATATTGATAATATTGTATTGACGGTATTGCTTAAACCCATTAAGAACCGACAAAAAATAGGTGTTTAATCCGTATAAAATGATTGTGGTACCAAACAATATAAATACACTAGCATAATCACTGTTTAATAAAATTAGCTGTGCCCAAAAACTAGAAAATATGATTAAAATAGCGCCAATTGAAATTCCTAGTATTAGCACAAATATTAGGCTGGTTCTTAAAAATACAGCGAGTTTATTTTGATCGGTAGCTGCATATTCAGAAACATATTTTATCACACCAATATTAATACAACCACCTGCGAGAACCAATGCTATTGCAACAAAATTGGTGAGTTGACCAATTAACCCGAGTCCTTCTTTTCCCAAATAAACAGCCACAATTTTACTCATCAATAAAAGTGTTGCCAATTTTATGATGGTTGCTATGGCCGAATAAATAGATGACGTAGCAAAATCAGACTTTATTAATCTCTTAACTTTAGCTTTCATCAAAGTTTGTAATCATTCACCGCTTTAATGATGTAATCTACTTCATCATTTTTCATTACCTGACTAATCGGTAAAGAAATAACTGTATCGTGAATTTTTTCGGTTATTGGAAAAGATAAATTATTCCACTCAGCATATGCCTCTTGTTTATGAGGTGGTATTGGATAATGAATAACAGTTTGAATCTTTTTATCGGTTAAATATTGTTGAAAGTGACTTCTGTTTTTAACTTTAACCACGAATAAATGAAACACATGATCTTTCTTGCCTGAATAAAAAGGAAGCTCCACATTTTCGTTTTTTATCTCACTCAAGTACCGTTTAGCAATCAATCTCCTTTGCTCATTATCGCCATCCAATTTATCTAATTTGATACTCAAAAAAGCTGCTTGCAATTCGTCAAGCCGGCTGTTTACACTTTTATAAATATTTTTATACTTTTCGTATGAACCATAATTACGTAATGCCGAAAGCACTTTTGCCAACTCATCATCATTGGTTGTAATAGCTCCACCATCACCCAAAGCACCTAAATTTTTTCCGGGGTAAAATGAAAATCCTGCAACATCTCCTAAATTTCCTGTTCGCTTTTCATTAGCATAAATTGCTCCGTGTGATTGTGCCGAATCCTCAATTACTTTTAAATGATATTTCTTGGCAATATCATTTATAGCCTGCATTTCAGAAGTTTGGCCATACAAGTGAACAGCCATTATCGCTTTGGTTTTGGAGGTTATTTTTGACTCTATTTTAGTTACATCAATATTAAATGTATCTGCTTTGGGCTCTACCAAAACAGGAACTAAATTATTTTTCGAAATAGCCAATATAGAAGCGATGTAGGTATTAGCGGGTACGATTATTTCATCACCATCACTCATCACTCCCATTTGCTTATACGCATCCATAATTAAAATGAGTGCATCCAAACCATTTGCAACTCCTAGGCAATGTTTAACTCCACAATAATTTGCAAATTTTTTCTCAAACGCAGCAACTTCATTTCCTAAAATAAACCAGCCCGATTTTAACACACGACTAAATGCTTCTTCAAATTCAGCTTTGTAGGAATTATTTATCTGCTCAATATCTAAAAATTTTATCATCTATATAATACTATTTATAAATCTCTCTACCTGATTTTTGATGCTTCTCATTAAACTCATTAATTAACTGAACAATCATGTCAGAAGTTGGCTTCATGTCTTCCAAAACATAAGCAGTTATTTCATCCAAATACTTTTCAAAACCAAACTTTTTGATTGCATATTCATTAACAGAAATGGGTTTATATGGAATATATCTGGAGAAAGGTTTTACATTTTTCATCACTGCGGCACCAGTTGCTACAATGGAATACTGCCCAATGACATTATATTGGTTGATAGTTGAACCCATTCCTAAATTTGCACCTTCTAAAATTCTTGTTATTCCACCCACCACACACATTGGCGTAACTACAACTTTATTTGAGATATGGGTATCATGAGGTATATGTACACTTTGCATTAAATAAACATCATCACCAATTAAGGTAATATCTTCGTAACAGGGTTTTTGAATTGAAGTAAATTCTCTGATTATATTTCTGCTTCCAATTTTAATAAAGCAATTTGAACTATCGTATCTTGGGTTTCTTGTATCCTGCCCTGGCATTCCAATAACAACATTGGGTCCTATGATATTATCATCACCAATTTCGGTTGGACCGTAAATGATTGTATACGGAAGAATAACATTATTACTTCCAATAGTTACCCTACTATCAATAATTGCTGTTGGGTGGATATTATTATTCATAGTTATAAAACTCCTTTTATACTTTTTTATACGCTAAATAATCATCATAATTTCTGATGTAGTCGCTTTCAGAATATTTCAATGATGCTAGTACTAACAAAATCGCACCAGACGAAAAGTTTACTAAATCTCTCCAAATACCGGGAGTTACATATAATCCTTGGTATGGACGATTGAGCGTAAATGATTTTTTATTGATTCCATCATCAAGTACCACATCAAAACAACCACTGGCAGCAACAATAATTTGCTCAAGTTCATAATGTGCATGAGCGCCTCTACTTTCACCACCTGGGATATCATATAGATAATAAACTCGAGCAATATTAAAATCAACTTCAATTCCTTCGTTCATAGCTGTAAGATTTCCCGACCTGTTATGAATTTTAGGTAGGTCAATTATTTTACAGTCTGATATGGTTGAAATTTTGCTCATCAATTTTTTATGAATTCTCAGTTGATTCTAGATAAATTATGCATAGAATTATGATTTAACAATAGGTTGATTTAACTTTTACTATCAAGTAGCCATCACTCCAAAAATTACAATTGTTTTCCATTTCGATATCAAAAAATGATAACTCAATTTAATGCCCTCTACAACATTTGTAAGTTTAAGTTTACCTCCAGTATCTTCTTTTTTCATATTAAGCAGTTATGGTATAATTAGCCTGATTGATTAACGATTGATATGTATTGTATTCAGTGATGTAATCTTTCTTATCATAGCAATGAGATGCTAAAACAAGACAAATTGCACCTGATGAAAAATTGATTTCTGAAGCCCAAATCATTGGTGGAATATATAACCCCATGTAGGGTTTATTAAGCATTACTTGGCGTTTGGTATTTCCATCATCCAATAAAATTTCAAAACTTCCGCTTGCGGCAACTAAAAACTGATGACAAGTAAAATGAGCGTGTGCACCCCGAGATTCGCCAGCAGGAATATCATATAAATAGAAAATCCGTTTTACATCAAACGGAATTTCACGATTATTATGCAGCGGGGTAATATTACCTGCTCGAAAAGTAATTTTTGGAAGATGAATTATTGAACAATCAAATACCGTAATCCTTTTCATTTCTTCAACTCAATATATTGTTCGTAATTTCTGATATAATCAGATTCATTATATTCTTCTGAAGCAACAATTAATGCCAATGAATTTGTAGAAAAATTTTCTAAATGTCGCCACAAACCATTTGGAATATATAAGCCGTAATAAGAACGATTTAAGGAATATGTTTTCTTTTCAATTCCATTATCAACCACAACATCAAAACTTCCCGACAAAGCAATGATTAATTCTTTATTATTATAATATGCGTGTCCTCCGCGTGTTTCGCCACCTGGCACGTCATAAATCCAGTAACATCTTTTTATCTGAAATGGAATTTGATTTTCACCTTCAAAAAACGAAAGATTACCTCTATCGTCAATAATCTTTGGTAAATCAATTATTCTTATATTATCCGAACTCATTTGAAAAAGTTTAAAGTTTAGGAATAAGTGTTACCAAAAGAAACACAAGTGTTGTAGCACTTGTAGCAATACTGGCTATTTCCATTGCCGATACTTTCCGTTTGTCTTCTCTAACCGGTACAATAACTTCTGACCCTGGTAGTACTTTTGGGTAAAAATTCATGAACAGAAAATGCTTGGTACTGGCAGCTGTTCCATTTGCATAAACGATATACGAACGTCTTTTTAATGAGTTTGCTGTAAAACCTCCTGCTCTATAAATATATCTATTTAAACGCGTTCCTTTTTCGTATCTCACTTTTACAGGATACAAAACTTCACCGCTAACCTGAACCGTTTCCAACAGTTTTGGAATTCTGATAATATCATTGTCCTCAACCAGTAAATCATATTTCGAATTATTCTTTTTCAAAATTTTCGCAAGATTGATTCCAACAATGTTGGCATTATTTACAGTTTCTTTTTCTGCTAACGATTTCCCTTTTAATGTGTCGGAACTTTGTTTATTAAAAGTTTCAATCTTTTTACTTTTGATTATTTTATCAACTTCTGTTTCGTTCGAATTTCTAATTAGAATTGCTCCTTGTGGAAATGCCTGAGCTGATAAACCTCCCGCTCTTGCAATGATGTCTGACAATTTTTCGTTTCTATTACTAATCGTATAAGTTCCAGGATAAAGAACCTCGCCTTCAATTCGAATATTTTTTTGTGAAGAATAGCCAGGAGATGGAAATACAGTTATATGATCAAATGGCATTAAGGATACATTTGAAGTTGATTTCAAATCTGATTTATTAATCTCATATTTAATGATGGTTGCCACTTCCGAATTCTTTGAGTTGGGATCTGAATTTGAAATTCTTCTAGATATTTCTACTTTGTTTGATGAAGCTTCCTTTAATCCACCTGCGGCAATAATCAAATCTTCCACTTTCATATTTTGCCCCCAGGTGAAATTACCTGGTTTCTGTACTTCACCCGAAATAGTTACTTTGTATGCTTCATGCATTTCGTTTTTCGAAGCTATTTGAATTACATCTTCTCTTTTTAAAGGAATATCACCTTGTCCCGCCAAAACATCTTTTACATTAAAAGAAATCACTTCAACTGATAAATCTTCTCTCAATCGATACAATACGGCACGATCAACAAAGGCATCTTCTTTTAATCCATCAGCTTTTTTTATCAAACTCGATATGGTCATTCCATCTTCAATTGCAAAAAATCCTGGTCTGAATACAGCACCGTTAATTTGTATCCTATTTGAATATCTGCTAAGTAATTTATCAATTACAAATGCATCGCCAGGCATTGCTTTAAAAGTGCCAATGTTATTTAATTGTATATCGGCAACACTCTTTTCCTTTAAAGTATTTCTGATCACTTTTATTCTTTCTTTATAGGCATTATCAGTAAAACCTCCGGCAAAATTGATGACATCAGTTAGGTTTTCATTTTTAGCTGTTTCATATAAACCCGGTCTTTTCACTTCACCCGATAATTCTACACGTGTTGTATACGGACTCACTTTGATTACATCCTGATCTTGTAATCTGACATTTCCTTTGCTGTCGCCTTTCAATAAAAACTCATAAACATCAATGGTTGCAATCGTTTTGCCATCTCTTATAACCATAATATTTCTAAACGAACCATTATCATTCGGACCACCTGATGAATATAGTGCATTAAAAACAGTTGCTAACGAAGGAAGCGTATAACTACCCGGCATATTGATTTCGCCAAGTAAGGTTACTTTTATGCTTCTAATATTTGAAAGTGAAACATTTACAAATGTTCCTCCGTTTGATATTCCCGAATAAATTCCAGAAAGTTGATTGATAATTCTCTTCTTAGCTTGCTCAATAGTTAAACCACCAACCGAAACCGGACCAATTTGAGGAATGCGAATATCACCTTCGGGTGAAACCTTCACTCTTTGTGTTATTTCAGAGTTTCCGTAAACATCAATGGTCAATTCATCATCAGCACCAAGTTGGTAATTTTGTGGTGTTGCCATTTTCAGATTCGGTTCAAATGAAAGATTTTTATTATTGAACAGATCTGCTCCAAAAATTTTAGGCTTTAAACTACTAAATGCCTGATTAATATCTTTAACTTCTTCTTTACCGGTAGGAGCTGTTCTACTAGTATTAACATCAGTTGTACCAACAGTTTGACTAAGCTTCTCGATGCGATTTTTAAGTTTTAGAAATTCCTGAGGAGGCATTTTTCTTTGCTTTGCCATTGTTTCCAATGAACTCAAATTAACACCACCGGCCTGAGCCTGAACCCAAAACTGATTTATTTGATCATCACTTAACTGTTCAACATTAACAGTTGAGAGATTTTGCATGCTTAAACCCTGTGACTGAGCATATGCAAACACCGAAAGAAAAATAAACAATAATGTAAATAACTGATTGTAAGCTTTACAGTTTAGCTTTAACATAAATTAATAAATTAAGTGCATAAAACACTGAAACCAATACTCAATAAGGCAAAAATAACATTAAATAAACGCTATGCAAGATGTGATATTACTTCGAAGTATAAAAAAAATTATTGGCAACACAACTACTGAAAGGGTTTTGTGGTATAATTCAAATCGAAAAAGCAATTTTAACTTTAATTAATTATTGAAAAAACTATATTCGCCACGCATTAAAAACAACTTCCGTTTGAAGAAATATTTATTACTAATACCGCTTATACTTTTTATACATATTCATTCAATTTTTGCTCAGGCTACTACTGGCGAAGTACGTGGTTTTGTGTACGATAAGGAATCAGGTGAACCTATTATTTTTACCAATGTTTTTATTAAAGAACTGTTGATTGGAAAAGCTACGGATATAAACGGTTTTTATGCCATAACAAAATTAAAACCAGGCAAGTATATCATCAAATGCTATTATATAGGATATGATTCCTGTTCAGCAGTTGTTACAATTACTGAAGGCAGCATCATTTCACAAAATTTATTTCTCACAAAAAAAAGCCATCAACTAAATGAAGTTCAGGTAACTGCCGAAAAACAAAAGCAGCAAACCGAAACAAGGGTTTCAACAATTACCATTACTCAAAAAGAATTAAAGCAATTGCCATCGTTTGGCGGTGAGCCCGATTTAGCTCAATACCTGCAAGTTTTACCGGGCGTAGTTTTTAGTGGCGACCAAGGCGGGCAGTTATATATGCGTGGTGGACCACCTATACAAAACAAAGTGTTAATTGATGGAATGACTATTTATAACCCCTTCCACTCTATCGGTTTGTTCTCAGTGCTTGATGCAGATATTATGAGAACTGCAGATGTTTCGGCCGGAGGATTTAATGCCCAATATGGAGGAAGAATTGGTTCGGTAATAGATATTTCAACTCGTGAGGGAAACAAAACACGTTTTTCGGGAAAAGTAAATGTCAATCCGATTACTGCAAAAATTTTGCTTGAAGGGCCATTGAGTAAATTTAATGAAGGAAGCAGTATTTCATACATCGTTTCCTATAAAACTTCGTATTTAGATAAAACTTCAAAAACACTTTATCCAACAGATAGTGCAAAAAACGGTTTACCATATTCATTTGATGATTTTTATGGAAAATTATCGGTAGTTGGTAACAACGGAAGCAAAATTAGTTTCTTTGGATTTAATTTTAGCGATGCCGTTAAATATCCCGAAACGCAGTTTAACTGGAATTCATATGGTTTTGGTACTAACTTCTTTCTTGTTCCCGGAGGTTCAACAGTTATTAACGGAACTATTGCATACTCCGATTATATGATGAACCAATTAGTTACTGGTGACAACAACTCTCGAACTAGTGATATTAAAGGTTTCAATATCGGATTAAACTTTACTTCATTTTTAGGTAAAGATGATATCAAATATGGTTTTGAAATGAATGGATTTGGGACAACCTTTAATTATATGAATGCATATAAAATACATCTCATTCAACAGCAAACCTCAACCGAATTTTCGGCATATGTAAAGTATAAAAAAACGATCGGAAGGGTGTTGATTGAACCCGGATTAAGATTTCAGGGATATGCTTCTTTGGGCGAGTATACTGCTGAACCACGCATTACTGCAAAGTATAACTTTACCGAAAATATTCGATTCAAAGGTGCTGCTGGATATTATACTCAAAACTTAATGAGTGCAACTTCCGATCAAGATGTAGTGAATATGTTCTACGGATTTTTAACCGGTCCGGAAAGCGATATCAGCAATTCAAAATTAGGCATTACCAATAACTCAAAACTTCAAAAATCAATTCATTATGTTGGCGGTATTGAAGCTGATATCGGGCAACATGGTTCGATTAATGTCGAAGGATTTTATAAAAATTTCTTACAGCTTACCGAAATCAATCGTGATAAAAAATATCCGAATGATGAAGCCAATCAATGGAGACCTGAAATTGACCGAGTTGATTATATTGTTGGAAATGGAAATGCATTTGGTGGTGATATTTTGTATAAGTACGATTTCAAACGTATTTACTTTTGGGCAGTATACTCATTAACTTATGTTAATTTAAACGATGGCAGTCATGTGTATGTTCCGAGTTTCGACCGAAGACATAATTTTAACATAGTGGTAACTTATTCATTCGGTAAAAACTCAAGTTGGAGTTTTAACACAAGATGGAATATTGCTTCAGGATTTCCGTTTACACAAACTCAAGGATTTTACGAGACAATGAATTTTAGCGGAGGCTCGTCAAGTAATGTAAATTCTCAAAATGGTTCACTTGGCGTATTATATGCTGATATGAATGGAGCAAGATTACCTTATTTCCACCGACTTGACCTTTCACTGTCTAAAAAAATAAAATTCACAGAATATTCTTCATTGATGATTGTTGCCGCGTGTACCAACGTGTATAACCGTGCTAATGTATTTTATTTCGACAGGATAAATTACAAACGCATCGATCAGCTTCCCATTATGCCCACTTTGGGGATAAATTTCAACTTCTGATTTAGCTGCTGCTTTTAGCTTTGAGTTGCTGATAATACAGAAACTCCATGCTGAAATTAAAAACTAAAACTGTTCTTATTATTTCATTTTTCGTATTGCATTGTATTTATGTTCATGCACAGAAAACATTAGTAAACGAAAATGAAATTCACATTTACAACAATGCTGCTGAATTATTTAGCAAAGCAAAATATGCTGTTGCCCAAAAACATTTCACACGTTTTGCCGAAATTACCAATGATTACCAGTACAAAATAAACGCTGAATATTTTGCTGGTGTTTGTGCCATGGAGCTGTTTAATCCCGATGCCATAACCTTATTAAACAACATTCGTGTTAAATATCCCGAAAACGTTAAAGCCAATTTAGCCACATTTCAGTTAGGGAAATTTTTCTATAGAAATAAGGATAACAAATCTGCAGTAAAATATTTAGATCAAGTAAATGCTAAAAACCTCACTCCTGACGAAGCTTCTGAGTTTTATTTTATTAAAGGATATTGTCTTTTTAAAACTGACAAATTTGATGATGCCAAAAATGCTTTCAATGCTATAAAAGAACAACCCGGTAAGTATTACGATGCATCCAATTATTATTATGGATATGTAACTTATCGTCAAAATAATTACGATGAAGCCTTGGCACATTTCAATCGTATAAATAAATCAAAAACTTTTGGACCGTTATCACAAGTTTATGTTGCTCAAATATTATTTGCTCGCAAACAATATGCTGAAGTAGTTTCGTTTGCCGATACCATTAGAAGCAAAGAAATTATTACAGATGTATCAGGAATTGTAGGTCAATCTTATTTCAACTTAGGAAATTATGCTAAGTCGGTTCCGTTTCTCGAAAAGTTTAACATGAGCTCACCGGTGGGTAAAAAGAAACAAGATATTTACCGACTTGGATACGCTTATTTAAAATCGTTGCAATATGAAAAAGCCATCGAACAGTTTACTCAAATAACTGACGATGCCGATTCTACCTCGCAATTTGCAAACTTTCATTTAGCACAGAGTTATGTAGGTCTAGCAAGAAAACAAGATGCACGCATGGCTTTTGATAAAGCATATCATTCAAATTTTAACTCGCAAATTTCGGAGGTATCATTATTCAACTCATCCAAATTGGCATACGAATTATCCGACCAACAAAATGCATTGAAAGATTTTGCGAAGTTTATGAATGAGTTTCCTGAATCGAAGTTTATGGATGAAGCCAAAACCGATTTAGGAAACTTACTATTAAGCACAAAAAATTATAAAGAAGCCATTCGAATTATTGAGAGCATCAAAAATCCTAACAAGGAAAATCAAATGGCATTTCAACGTGTTTGTTATTACCGTGCCGAAGAACTTTATCTAAACAACGATTATGCAGGAGCCGAAATGCTTTTTAAAAAATCATTGCAATACGAATTTGATAAAAAGCTGTTTGCGCTTGCTCACTTCTGGATTGCCGAGTTAGCTTATAAACAAAATCAATATGAACCCGCTTTTGAAAACTATAAAAAGTTTCAATCATTTAATGAAACAAAAGAGACACGTTTTTACAGCTTGGCATTTTATAACAAAGGTTATTGCCAATTAAAACAAGAAAAATTTACGCTATCGATTGAAGAACTTGAAAAATTTCTACAAACCGATTATTCGAAAACGAATAAGGAAATGATGACTGATGCTGCAATGCGTGTTGCCGATTGTCATTTTATTTTACACGAATACACAAAAGCAATCGAGAGTTATAATGTCATCATCAATAACAAACTCAATGGTTCTGATTACGCATTGTACCAAAAATCAATGATATTGGGAGTGCTGAACAAACCTATTGATAAAATTGCTGCACTCGAAGCAATCAAAACCAATTACCCAAAATCGCCATACATTGATGATGCACTTTTTGAAATTGCTAATGTGAATTTACAAACCGAAAAATACGAAGAAGCAATTTCTGGGTTTCAAAACATTATTGAGAATTATCCTCGTTGCATATACATTCGAAAAGCCATGCTAAATAAGGGTTTGGCTTACTACAACACAAACCATGACGAAAGTGCATTAACCGAATTTAAAAAATTAATTACCAATTACTCCACATCCGATGAAGCTAAAGAAGCGCTGGTTGTGATTAAAAATATTTTTGTAAATAAAGGGGAGAGTGAAGCTTATATCGATTTTATAAAAGTGTTGCCAAACGTTGTGATCTCTCCTTCCTATCAAGATTCAATTTCTTATGAGTCGGCATTTAATTCATACAAAAATGGCGATTGCAGCAAAGCATCAAAATCTTTTGGAAATTATATCGCACGTTTTTCTGGTGGCTATTTTATTTTAAAAGCTAACTACTATAAAGCCGAATGCGATTTTAAAAACAAGAGTTATGATTCGGCACTTGTGAACTACGAGTTTGTTTCGGCATACAACCGCAATGATTTTACCGAAAGAAGCACCAGACAATGTGCAGTGCTTTATTTTATGAAAAAGAACTACGACAAGGCTTTTGATTATTACAGTGCGCTCGAAAAAATTGCCAGTGGAAGTGATAATATTTCGGTGGCTTTATTAGGACAAATGAAATCGAGCGAATTGTTAAATAAAATTGATACAGCAGCAGCCAGCTCATTCAAATATCTAAATTCAACCTTAACACAAAAAGAAGGAACGGTTGATGCACATTTAAATATTGCACGTTATTACATGCTTCATAACATGGCCGATTCAGCACTGACACATTTTCAATTCATCATTAAAGAAACACGTAACGCACAAGGTGCCGAATCAAAATACAATGTTGCCGTTATTCAATACATGAACAAAGATTATAAAGCATCGAAGAAAACTGTTTACGATTTAAGTGATAATTATTCGTCATACGAAACATGGACAGCAAAAGGTTTCATTCTTTTATCCGACATCTATATAGCACAGAAAGATAATTTCCAGGCAAAAGCAACATTGCAAAGTGTGATTGATAATGCCGATGACGAATCGATAAAAAATAAAGCACGAACAAAACTCAGATTGATAATTGACAATGAAGAGAAATTAAAAACACCTGCAAAAACAGATGAAGAAAAAGAAATCGGTCAATAATTATTCAAGTATAAAAAAACATTTTACAAGTATAAAAATGAAAAAAATGATAAAATATATAAAATCAATATTCGTCATCATGCTTATAGTAAATGTAAGTTTACTGCATGCACAAGATTCGTTAAAGGCAAATGTTTTTCACGTTGATAAAGTACTCAAACCAATGCTTAGCGAATCGATGAAAATCCAGAGCAATCCTAACCCCGAAGTTCCCGAAATAAAAGCACCGGTGTTTGAATACACCAATATTCCCGATAGTAAACACAATGCAGCACCAACAATTTATACCATCAAACCATTATCGATGGGAACAGCATTGTTGCCAAAATTAAAAAACAACTACACCAAAGTTGGTTATGGAAATTACAACTCTCCCCTACTCGAGATTTATTTAAATACTGTTAGAAATAAAGATTTGCAAGCCGGAGTTTTTGTTAAACATTTCTCGGCAAACCCTGATGGATACAATACATTTAGCAACAATAGTATTGATGCGTTTGTGAAAAAATTCTCGCCAAATGCTGTGATAGAAGCCGATGTAAATTACACCCGTAACAACGCTTATCTTTATGGATTTAACACCGATTCGGTAAAACCATTGCATGCTGATGTACAACAACTTTTTCAAAATGTTGGTGTAAATGCATCGTACAGCAATATTGTAAAAGACAGCAATAGCTTGATGTTTAAGGCAGGATTTTCGTTTTATGGTTTTTATGATTCGCATAGTAACGTTGAAAACAACTTTGGCCTTTTTGGTAATTTCACCAAACGTGTTCAGGGAAATCCATTAGAAATTCACACAAAACTTGATATCATTTCAAATACGTTTACGCTATATCCAACAACACTTCAAACAGATATTCAAAGAACCTATTTTGATTTAAACCCAAGGTATACATTGAATAATGGTGATGTATATTTAAAACTTGGTTTTAATTCAACGGTAGCTACAGCAAGTGGTTCATCAAAAATTCATTTCTTCCCGGTTGCCGAAGCCGGTTATTCACTTATACCAAAAAGCTTAACAGCTTATGCAGGAATTACAGGAAATGTAAAACAGAATAATTTTAAAACGATTTCAAACGAAAATCCATTTGTACGAAATATTCAGTTTGATAATACCATTAATAAATTTGAAGTGTATGCTGGTATCAAAGGATTGCTTGGTGCACAAACATCATTTGCATTATCGGCAAGTTGGAAAACACTCGACAATATGTTGTTTTATGTAACTGATTCGATTATTTATAATCCTCAAAAAGTTGTTTATGATAATTGTGGTTTGATGAATTTAAAAGCTGAATTATTGCACGAATTTGCCGATCAATTCAGAGTAGGAATTACTGTTAATTATTACAGCTATTCTTCATTCAAATTATTAAATCAACCATATGGACGACCAACATTTGAAACGAAACTAAACGCTATGTACAACATGGGTGATAAGTTTATTTTACATGCTGATATTTTTACGATGGATCAGCGATATACCAAATTACTCAAATCGAATACTGAAGAATCGATTAAAGGAATTGTTGACTTAAACTTAGGTGTTGATTATTTGTATAACAAAACGGTAGCTGTATTTTTAAACTTAAATAATTTAACCAACAACACCTATCAGCGCTGGTACAATTATCCTTCGTATGGATTTAATGTTATGGGAGGATTGAAAGTTACTTTTTAACTCATTATAAAAAGACGAACATTTGTTTCTGAAATTATTTTAGAAATAGCTGCTCAGGTTTAATAAAAACAAACCGTTTCAACATTTGTTACATTTTAGTATTATTGTATCTTATAACTCGATTTAACCCATGTCGAAAAACCTAAGCGAACTTTCAGGAAGAAAGGGATTGCGTGAAAACCTCTTTGAAGAACTTGGCATTGCATCTTCGCAAAGCGGAACACCATCAGCAGAAAAAATAAATACACTTTCGGAAGAATATTTAATGGGCAAAGCCAATATATATGGTACTGCCACTTTTTATGATTTTACACGCCCCGAAAACAAGGGTAAGAAAGTTTATGTGTGTAATGGAAGTTCCTGTTTAACTGCAGGAACTCAAAGAAAACTTAAAGAAAAATTAAGCAAACATTTTAAAGAAGAAGAGATTGGCGAAATGTGTTGCCTCGGAAGGTGTCACGAAAATTCTTCATTTAATGTTGGTGGGAAAAACTACTCAGGAAATGCCATTGATGAGATTGAAAATATCAAGAATCAAGAATCTGAAATCAAGGATCATTACAATGTCACTGTTAAAGGAACACCAGTATTAACAAATAAAATCACATCTGTTGATGAGTATTATCAAACACTTAAACTTGCTTTAGGCAAAACTGCAGATGAGTTGTTGAATGAATTAAAAGTATCGGGATTAAGAGGACGAGGCGGTGCAGGATTTCCAATTTCGTTTAAGTTAGAATCTGCAAAAAACTCAGCAGGCAACCAAAAATATATTGTTTGTAATGCTGATGAAGGTGACCCTGGAGCATACAGTGACAGGTATTTGTTAGAGCAACAACCACACTCCGTTTTACTCGGAATGATGATTGCAGGATATGTGATGGGAGCAAATATGGGCGTTGTATATATTCGTGGTGAATATCCCGAAGCCATTGATATTACTCAAAATGCCATCAATGAATTGCTATCAAAAAAATTACTTGGCAAAAATATTTTAGGAACAAATTTCGAATTTGATTTTAAAGTTATTCGTGCACAAGGTGCATATATATGTGGTGAAGAAACTGCTTTACTTTCGTCTATCGAAGGACAAAGACCAGAAGTTAGAGTTCGTCCGCCCTACCCTACGCAACAAGGATTATTTAATAAACCAACGGTTGTAAATAATGTTGAAACGCTTGCTTGTATTCCTTATATCATCAATAATGGCGGAGCAAAGTTTGCTTTAATTGGAAAGGGAAAATCAACAGGTACCAAATTGGTTTCATTGGATGGTTTCTTTAACAAGCCTGGCATTTATGAAGTGGATATGGGAACACCACTTTCGGTTGTTGTAAATGAATTGGGTGGAGGATTTAAATCAAAAGTTAAAGCAATGCATATTGGTGGTCCGCTTGGCGGATTGGTTCCAATAGATAAAATAAATGATTTGACAATCGATTTCGAATCATTCAATCAAAATGGATTTTTATTAGGCCATGCTTCGGTAGTTTGTATTCCTCAAGATTATCCGATTATTAAATACATCGAACATTTATTTCAATTCACAGCTCATGAGAGTTGCGGAAAATGTTTTCCTTGCCGATTAGGTTCAACACGAGGATATGAGTTGGTGAACAAGGCTATGAACTCTGATTATAAAATAGACAGAGAACTATTTACTGATTTAATAACAACCATGGAAATTGGTTCACTGTGCGCTCTTGGAGGAGGTTTACCACTTCCAATAAGAAATGCATTGCAATATTTTAACGAAGAATTGAAAGGATATTTTAAATAAATATAAACCACATAGGCACATAGTAAAACAAATCCGACTATATGAAACCTATGAGATACTATGTTTCTATGTGTTAAAAGAATAAACCACATAGGCACATAGAAAAATAAATCCGAATATGTGAAACCTAAATTGTCTATGTTTCTATTTGTTTAAAAAAATAAATTCAGCACCATGAATAATACCATTACCCTTAAGCCAAAACAAGAAATAAAACTAGCCTATATTGATAATATTCCTTACGAGATAAAAGATGGAGAAACCATTCTATCTTTTGTTAAAAGATACAAAGGAAAAAAAGCAGTACCTACTTTGTGTGATGCACCAAACCTCGACCCATTTGGTTCGTGCCGTGTGTGCAGTGTTGATGTTGCATTGGCTAAAGATGGTCCTGTAAAAACTCAGGCATCATGCCACACACCTGTAATGCCAGGTTCATTCATTTACCCTGATTCGGATAGAGTTCAAAAACTTAGAAAAAACATTGTAGAACTAGTTCTTACCGATCATCCGCTTGATTGCTTAACCTGTGAAGTAAACAACAATTGCGAATTGCAGGAAGTTGCAGCAAGAGTTGGCGTTCGCGATGTTCGTTATCCAGCAGGGAAAAATCATTTAGACAGAAAAAAAGATTTGAGTCATCCGTACATGACTTCCGATTTTTCTAAGTGTATTAATTGTTTTCGTTGTGTGCGTGCTTGCGATGAAGTACAAGGGCAATTTGTATTAAGCATGGCTGGAAGAGGTTTTGATTCGCATATTGTAAAAGGGCAGGAAACGACTTTCAATCTTTCCGATTGTGTGAGTTGTGGTGCATGTGCACAGGCTTGCCCAACATCTGCAATTAGTGATGTGTTTGAATCAAAATCAATTGTTGCCGATAAAAAAGTGCGAACCATTTGCACCTATTGTGGTGTAGGTTGTAATCTCGAAGTAGCTGTAAAAGGTGGTATCATCAAATCTATTCAAGCACCTTACGATGCTGAAGTAAATACCGGACACACTTGTCTGAAAGGACGTTTCGCATTTTCATTTTATAATCATCCCGAAAGAATAAAAACTCCATTAATTAAACGCAATGGTGTATTTGAAGAAGCTAGCTGGGATGAAGCGTATGATTTTATAGCAAAAGAATTAACCAGAATTAAAACCGATCATGGTTCTGATTTTATTGCAGGAATTTCTTCAGCACGATGTACTAATGAAGAAAATTATTTGATGCAGAAATTTATTCGTGCTGTAATAGGAACAAATAATATTGACAGTTGTGCGCGTGTTTGCCACTCTCCTACAGCTCATGGAATGCAGGAAACATTTGGTACAGGAGCTGCAACAAATTCTATCGTTGATTTAAAAGTTACCGATTGTATTATGGTAATTGGTGCTAATGCCACCGATGCTCATCCGGTAACTGGTGCAAAACTGAAACAGTTTGCGTTAAGTGGAAAGCCAAGTATCGTTATCGATCCAAGAAAAATTGAACTGGCTAATTATGCAACTTATCATTTGCAATTACGCCCAGGAACAAACGTGGCATTATTGAACATGATGTTTTATTTCATCATTGAAGCAGGATTGGAGGATAAAAACTTTATTGCTGCGCGTACCGAAGGATATGAAGCATTCAGAAAGAATATTCTGAAACTTGATATGAATGAGATGGAACGCATAACTGGAGTTGATAGAGAACTTGTAAAGAAAGCAGCCATTGCATATGCAAGTGCACCCAAAGCAATGTCGTTTCATGGTTTGGGTGTAACCGAACATTCACAAGGTTCTTTTACGGTGATGCAAATTGCTGATTTGGCTTTAATAACCGGAAATATTGGTCGTCATGGTGTTGGTGTTAATCCATTACGAGGACAAAATAATGTGCAGGGAGCTGCAGATATGGGTTGCCAGCCACACCAAGGAGCTGGTTATTACAGCGTTTCCGATTCGTTGAACCACGAAGTTTATGAAAACTTTTATCAGGCTAAATTACCAATGCATAAAGGTTATAAAATTCCTGAAATGTTTAATGCTTCGCTTGATAATAAATTAAAAGCCATGTGGGTGATTGGTGAAGATATTGCTCAAACAGATCCGAACACACATAAAGTTGTAGCAGCTTTAAATAATCTTGAATTATTTGTAGTTCAAGAATTGTTTATGACCGAAACAGCAAAGCTGGCAACAGTTATTCTTCCGGGAGCATCATTCTTTGAGAAGAGCGGAACATTTACAAATGGCGAACGAAGAATACAAGCAGTTCATCAAGTTGTTGAACCATTAAAAGGAACAAAAGTTGACGGACAAATTATTGTCGACATCATGAACAAAATGGGATATGCTCAACCCGATTACCATCCCGATAATGTGTTAAAAGAAATATCACAAATCGTTCAGTTTTTTGAAGGTGTAAAATGGGATGAGCTAGGAATAAATGGTAAGCAATGGCCGGTAAACAAAGGTGGAAAAGGCACTCAAGTTTTGCATACCAAAGGTTTTATGTCGGGTAAGGGTAAATTTATTTATAAAGATTTTGCTGAGTCGCAAGAGTTGATTGATCATGGAAAAGAATATCCATATATCATTACCACCAATCGCGAATTGGAACATTACAATTGCGGTGCAATGACACGCAGAACTAAAAATGTTTTGATTAATACAGAAGATGTTCTTTTGATTTGTGCTGAAGATGCTGCCAAGCATTTGATCAATGATGGTGACATGGTTTGCGTTGAATCGCCAAGAGGGAAAGTAGATGTAAGAGCAAAAATAACTGATGAAGTTAAACCAGGAATACTCAGTTCAACTTTCCATTTCCCTGAAGTGATGTTGAACAATATTACATCCGATGTACATGATAGTGAAGCCATGTGCCCCGAGTATAAAGTGGTGGCATGTACTATTCGCAAGAGCAAAGGAAAATATAAAGAGAAGGTGTAAAGTTAAATTTTACGTAAAAAAAAGCCCCGTTTCCAGGGCTAACTTTAATCATGAAATTAAGACCTTACTCAATTATTCCACAATAAATTTTTGATTGAACACAAAGCCATCTTCCGTTTTAATTTTAATAAAATAAAAGCCAGCTATGTAATTTTGTACAGATAGTTTTAACGCTCCGTTTGCAATAGCTTTTGTATGATATTCATTAATCAGTAATCCTTCAGCGTTATATAAATAAACAATAGCATTTCCTGTTGATAATACGCTTGATGAAACAACCATAAAATCTTTTACAGGATTTGGATAAACAGAGATTGACGCTGATTGTATATTACGGTTGAATTGAACTTCACGAGTGGCTGAGTAAGAAAACTTTTCATTCTTGTCAATTTGCTTGATGCGATAATAATTAACAGCAATCCATGATGGCTGCTCGTCAGTATAGCTATAAAAAGCATTTGAGTTTGAATTTCCTTGTGATGCAACAACACCTAACGAAACAAAATCGATATTGTTAAAACTACGCTGAATTTCGAACCTCGAACAATTTATTTCTGATAATGTATTCCATTTTAGTTGAACTGATTTTTGTTCTTTCACAGCACTAAATTCACCAAACGTAACAGGCAAATTTGTATTGGAAGAAAGAATTAAAAACCTATTTGCACCTTGTGTTGCGGCAATAGATA
>CANKGI010000015.1 GCA_947481365.1 Bacteroidota bacterium
AATCTTCAAATCAAACATACTCCAGTTTGCAAATCGTTTTAAGTAGGTAAACAAACCATAATATTCCGATTTGGTAAACAAATCGATGAACTGTGAAAAATATTGATAGTTGATAAAAACACTTGCATCACTACCAACTTCCGACATATTCGATATTTGTTCTAAGCCTTGCGTATTGTTAGGCAATTTGTATTTCAATTTCCTAACAGATTCTTCAACAAGTGTTCCTTCTGTTGAGCAAATGAGTAACTGGTCGCGATAAGCAATACTGAGTACCGACATTTTATCCTTATCAAGTAAATCGAAAATGGATTCATTTTCAAATGTTCTTTTTCTGATCGTATACTGATTTGTTTGGGCAATTTTATTGGAGAAACTTAGCAAATCAATTTTACTTCCGGTTTCGGCAACAAATAATATATTTAGTTTTTGTCCACCCTGAGCATGAAAAGAAACAGCAATTTTATTCTCAGCCAGTAACTCCTTTAGTTCAGGATTTAAATTAACCAACGAATCAATTACAGATATACGATGAGATAAATGAGATACAGTTTCATTTTTCTGAAGATCTCTAAACATATCTGACTGCAAAAAATTAGCCCACGAATTCTCTATATTTTTTGTTTCGATAATTAAAGCTGCATCGTTTGGTATAGCATTTAATGCCGGTACACTTTTTACTTTTATGTAATTAATGTAAAAAAAAACGGCAAGTGCTGTAATGATTGCTACAGTAATAATTATTCCAGTTGTTAGGGATCTGTTCATTTATAAAATTTGTTTTTCAAAATTAGTTGCTAACTGTTTGCATATTGTCGTTATTTGTTAACAGAAATTTGTGTAAACAATGACTAATCATACACTACAAAAACAAATGTTTCAAACAGGTGCTGTCCTTGCAGGATTATCTGTTGCTATAGGTGCATTTGGAGCTCATCAATTAAAAGATTCTATTTCCGATGCTTCACTTGATACATTTCAAACAGCTGTTCGTTATCAATTTTATCACGGCTTGGCAATTCTTACTCTTGGCGGAATGTTGCGAAGACTGAATGAAAAAACGGCAAAGTTGACCTTTAACTTCTTTTTATTTGGCGTAATCATTTTTTGCGGTTCATTGTACATATTATCAACCCGCGAATTAACACTTGGCGATAGTTTAAAATGGCTTGGTGGACTTGCACCATTAGGTGGTTTGTTATTTATTTCGGGTTGGGCAATGATTGCTTATAACGGATACAAATTTACCATGGATGGTGAAGGAGAAAGCAACCGTCATAAAGGATCAAAACGTCATCACTCTTCGCATAAAAGCGAAACTGAAGAGGAAGAAAAGTAACTAAAATAAAATCATGCAATTAAATTTAAAGCGACCGCTCATTGTGTTCGACCTGGAAACAACAGGTATCAGTATTTCAAAAGACAGAATTGTGGAATTGTGTTACATAAAAGTTTTCCCTGACGGGAAGGAAGATACATTCACTATGCGTTTTAACCCTGGTATTCCTATTCCTGCCGAAGTTTCGTTGATACACGGTATTTATGATAAAGATGTTGAAAACGAACCGAAATTTGCTGAGAAAGCCAAAGATCTTTCAGAGCGATTTCAAGGATGCGACTTTGCAGGATTTAATTCAAACAAATTTGATTTTCCGATGTTGGTTGAAGAATTTTTGAGAGCAGGAGTTGACTTTGATGTGGAGAACAGAAAATTTGTTGATGCACAAAGAATATTTCACACAAAAGAGCAACGAAATTTAGTTGCAGCTTATCAATTTTATTGCAACAAAGAACTTATCAATGCACACTCGGCAGAAGCTGATACCAAAGCAACTCTCGAAGTTTTGAAAGCACAAATTGAACGCTACGAAGATTTACAAAATGATATTGAAACCCTTCATAAAATTTCGGGACAAACAAACAATTTCGATTTATCGGGAAGAATGATTTATGATGCAAAAGGCAATGTTGTTTTTAATTTCGGAAAACATAAAGGCAAATCTGTTGATGAAGTTTTCAGGATTGAGCCATCTTATTATCAATGGATGATGGATAATGATTTTGCATTAGATACCAAACGTAGACTTACACAAATCAAATTGAAAAATTTCGGTAAAAAGTAGTTCTATTTCCCCGAACCTTTGATGATTGTTAAAATGGTATAAACCATAATCCTGAAATCAACTGCAATCGACATGTTTTCGATGTAGAGAATATCAAATTTCAACCTTTCTACCATTTGCTCTACGTTTTCGGCATAACCGAATTTAACCTGCCCCCACGATGTAATTCCGGGACGTACACGTTGCAAATGTTTATAATGTGGAGCCACTTCAATAATTTTATCGATAAAAAACTTTCTTTCAGGTCGAGGACCAACAATGCTCATTTCTCCAATCAGTACATTGTAAAACTGTGGCAATTCATCCAGTCGGTATTTGCGAAGCCATCTACCAATTGGTGTAACCCTGGTATCATTTATTGAGGCAAGTGTAGGACCGTTTTTTTCGGCATCAACAACCATTGATCTGAATTTAATAATTTGAAAGGGCTTGCCATGAATACCAATTCGTTCTTGCTTAAAAAAAACTTTATTCTTAGTTGAAAATTTTATAGCAATTGCCAATGCAAAATACAAGGGTGAAAGTATGGTTATTACCAAAATAGATGCAATGATATCAATTCCTCTTTTTACAACGTGTTGCCAAACAGGCATCATCTCATGGTTTATTTCAATCAGAACGGTTCCTAACACACTTTGCATTTTTACCGATCCCGAAACAACATCATATAAATCAGGAATAATTTTTAGTATCACATTTTCATCTTCGAGTAAATTGGTTACTTCAATTATTTCTTTGTGTTTAGAACTCTCGATAGCAATGATCACTTCTTCAATTTCATTTTTCTTGATAATAGCAGGCAAATCCTTGTATCCACCAAGCATATTCAATTTGTTATTTAAAAAATTGTTATTGCTTCCATTATCAACAAAACCTACTAGCATGTAGCCTTGTGAAATTCTATCTGTTTGCAATTCGTTGTATAAATCAAGCGAGCGGGCATTGTTTCCAACGATGATGGTATTGAACCCGATTTTTTTACTTCTCAACATTGATTTTATAAAAGTTGCAATCATCAGTCTAACGAAAATTGTTAAACTAAAGTGTAAAATCAGAAGTGCAAAAAATGTATCGTAGTAGGCTGTGTAAGTTTTAACCTCATCATCAAGCAATAACAAAAAAAACAATACCACAACACCAAAGACAGTTTGAGAAAAAGTATTCGAAAACTCTTTTATTCTTGATCGTCTCCAAACATCTCTGTAATTGCCCGATAAGTAATATATCACCAACCAATAAATGGGAACGTAAAATAATCCTAGATAAAATTGTGGTCCGGTTTGAAAAGCAATATGGTGTCCTAAATTATCCGATTCGATAAAAAATTTGCGATAAGCAAAAAATAAAAACCAAGCTGTAGCGGCAGATAAAAAATCGAGCCCTATAAAAAATAATTTATGTGATTCGCGCTTTTTTTTCAAAAATTGACAAGTTTGATATTATCGAAATATACATTAGGTGCTACACCTGTTGTATTGGTAACACTAATCGAAATTTTAAAAATTGTATGTGCCGCAGTAGGAGTAATATCTTGGTCGAGACAAATGTATACCCTATTCCAAAATGGAGAAATATTTGAGGAAAATTCGTCTATCGTTTGTACAATTCCTGATGGATTTAGTGAATACATTCCTACATTAATTGGAACATCACATTTATAATCCAATTCGAGATAAACGGATGATCCGGCATATGGTTGAAGTTTTTCTTTTGTAAATTGATTTGAGTTCAATTCGAATCGCAATGATTGTGGAGCCATAACGACCTTACCCGAAAATTTACCTAATACAATTGCAGTGTTGTAACTTGTATCTTTTACCCTGATGATTGTATCGCCAGGTGCATTATTGGGATTGTAAGTAAGCTGAAATCCATTCGACTCAAATCCTTCAATCATCGAAAAAACCGTGCTGCTTAAATATTTAAATCGTGGATAAAAAGTATCAATTTTATTGGGTGTAAGTGTTCTGTAAAATATCTGACGTTCGGCAAAGGGATAAGGAATACGCATTCCGTCCTGTCCTGTTTTTAAAATACCCGGATCAAATGCAATTTGACAAGGGCCTGATTGTTGAACTGGAATTAATGAAGGTAAACCAATGTTTCCAACTAAATTTCCATTACAATAAATCCAGGCATCTACAAACCTATTTGAACTATCACCTTGAGTTAATATTCCGTTATTAACTGTTGTAAAACCTAAAGAAGGAACATAAATAAATGCAGGTATAATGGCTGATTTTGTTTCAACCAAAGAGCATGATGAAAAGGTATACAAGATTAAACTGAATACGATTACTAATCGCAATCGGAAATGTAAAAATGGTAACAACAACATCAGACAAATGTAATGTTTCTTAATAATTATGCATTAAATAAATTGCTAGGATGCAATTTTTCAATTACTTGATGTGCTATTCTTAACGATTGGTACGACTGATAATTTTCGTGATTTATTTTCTGACGATTGATGATTGAGTGGGCAAATTGTTGAAGTTCAAGTTTTATCAAATCTACATTTTTGCTTTTTGAGTTGATTGCCGATTCTAAATAAACACCCTCTTCATTTTTTGTCATTTTTCTGATTTGAAAATCAGTTAAACTCAGCGTTAAATTTTCGTTTTTCTGAAATACTTTAATAGAATCTTCATCGGTACTATCAAAATTACCGCAATTAACATTGGCAACACATCCGTTTTCAAACTCCAATCTCACATTTAAAAAATCGGTATAATCGTTAAACAATGAAGCTCCATTGGCAATCACTTTCCTAACATTTGAGCCAATGATGTTTATGAGTAAATCAATATCATGAAGCAATAACCCAAATACAAGTGAGTCGTTTGATATGCTTAATACTTTATTTTTAAAACGTTTGCACTCTACATAGTATGGTTTTTTAACCATCTTTTTAAAAGCCCTTAACTCAGGATGTAATTTCTCGTCATCTAGAATTTTAAGATTTACGTTAGCTTCTATTGCCAAATCATTTAACGATCTAGCTTCTCTTATATCTTCGGAAATAATGCCATTTAAAATAACATGCTTAGACTGCCGAATGGCCGATGATGCATATTTATAATGAGTACCTACAGGTGATAAAATATCAAGAGCATCAATATTGTCGATTAAAGCAGGAAGATTATCGTAGTATTTAATTCCACTATTTTCAATAACCATCTTCGCATTGTCCTCATCCTGATCAAATAATCCCACAACTTCAAACTCTGCCAAATCAATAAAACGATTAATATGTGATTTACTTAATTCGTTTGCACCTACAATGCCAATTTTTATCATGCTGGTATTTACTTATTTGGTTCACCAAAAGTATATACCAAAGACATGAATACATTTTTCACTTATTAACTATTTCAAATACAACTTAAGGGATAACATACAAAAATGTACACTTATATCAATTCATCAAATTAATAGACAATCAACATTATTAATGTGAATGAGCTTTACATCATTTTGGTTGAGCATATATTATTTCGTTTAATTTGCCCAAGGATGACGGATACTTATAAAGATAAAGGCGCACGTAAGCGATTGGTTGAAGAACTTGCTCAAAAAGGAATTACAGATAAAATGGTTCTGAATGCGATTGGCAAAGTTCCACGTCACTATTTTTTCAGTAACACATTTCATGCGCATGCTTATTTAGATAAAGCTTTCCCGATAGGTGAAGGACAAACCATTTCGCAGCCTTATACAGTTGCATATCAAACTCAATTATTACAAGTAGAAAAAAACGACCGTGTTTTAGAAATCGGAACTGGATCGGGCTATCAGGCTGCTATATTGTGTGAAATGGGTGCATCGGTTTATACTATCGAACGTATTGAATCGCTGCATAAAAAAGCCAAAGCATTATTGATGAAACTTGGTTATCAGTTTGCGGCTGTTTGTGGCGATGGTACAAAAGGAATGACATCACATGCTCCATTTGACAAAATAATAGTAACAGCAGGTGCACCTGTAGTTCCCGAAGAATTGATTAAACAATTAAAGATAGGAGGAATTATGATTGTTCCGGTTGGTGATGATAAAACACAGAAGATGTTTACCATTATCAAAACTTCGGCAAATACATTCGAAAAAGTTGAACTCGACTCTTTTAGTTTTGTTCCGCTTGTTGGGCAAAATGGATGGAAAGAATAATCCTTTTTCGTAAATGTCTATTTTAGTTAACATCCTTTTCTACTCAACAATATTCGATTGCTATTTAAAAACAATCAGTATAAATAGAACAACAAAAATGAATTGCCAAGTTTTAAACATTCATTCATCAAAATTGTGCTTGAATTATCAATAAGGAATAATCAAAACAACATATATTCGTTAAAGCGTATAAAAAAATTACAATGAAAAAAATACTATTAACTACCCTATCAATATTGACTACCGCGATGGCATTCTCTCAAAAACCAACCGCAGGAAATATGTCACTTGAAACCCGCTTTAATATTGATTTTACCAAACCCATGGAATTCTATACTCCATATATAAAGTTTAGGTATTTTTTACATGATAATCTAGCACTTCGTATTGGATTAGGAATTAATTATTCGGAAAATGTTCAGAACCTCACCAGTACTTCGGTAACATCACAAACTCCGCCACCATCAACTCCAATAACAGTTGAAACAGGAAACAGAACCATTTCAGGATTTGCATCAGGAGTTTCATTTGGTGTTGAACGGCATTTTAAAGGAACAGAAAAACTCTCTCCTTATTTTGGAGCTGAATTTTTGCTCACTTCAACTGGGGCAGGAATGAAAGATGTGCTTACTGGCTCGGCAAATACAAACAAAATGAATGTTACAGTAACCGGAGCAAGTTCGGATACTGCTAGCTGGACAAGTAAGAGCGACTCATACAGTACAATCGGTGGAGGAAAAACATCTTTTGGTTTACGCGTACTTTTTGGTGCCGATTATTATTTTACCAATTCAATTTTTATAGGAGGAGAAATGGGATGGGGATATATGTATAGTACCTATGCTGATCAATCATACAGTAAATCAACACCTGCTGGTAGCATTCAAACTGAGAATGGTAATATTTCGCTGGGCTCAACACAAGTTAATATAGATATGATGAATCATCCTACGGGAACAATCAGGTTTGGCGTTAAATTTTAGTATATAAATTATTCATTTTTAGTACTCACTTAATCAATTAAACATTATGAAAAAATTTACATTCTCTATTGCATCAATCATTTTTCTTTCATTAGTTACCTACAATATTGCTTTTGCACAATTAGAAGATATTTCTGTGGGTGCAAATGCAGGACTGGCAATTCCAATTGGAGATTTTGCCAGTGTAACTAAAGGTGGTGCAACGATGGGTTTTGGTGGTGGATTGCATGCCAAACGCGTTGTTGATGAAAAATTAACTGTAGGTTTAGATTTTAGCTATTTTTCGTTTGGTGGAACTGATATTGCAGACCCCATATCTTCCTCATCCACCAAAACAACTTATTCAATCATTCCTATTTCTGTATTTGCTCAATGGTATTTAACAACAGAAGGATTCAGGCCATTTGTAGGCTTAGATTTAGGATATTACATGCAAACATGGAAATCAGATGTAACCGTTAGCATGTTTGGAATAAATACAACAACACCTAATGTATTAACTTTCAACAAAGTTGGTGTTGCTGCTTTTGTGGGTGGTGCTTACCCACTTAATGAACAAATTGATGTATTTGGAGATCTTAAATACCATTATATTACTGAAGCTATTGCCGGAGCCGGACCATTCTCATTTATAGGAGTTGAGGTTGGCGTTGACTATAAATTTGGAGAATAAATTTACCCATTGTTTTTTGCAAAAAGGCTGCACCAAAATGCAGCCTTTTTTATTTTAATAATTTTTAGGCATAATTTATTGAAATACATTTAATTTATTTATACTTGCAGGCTTTTTTAAGCGAAAGGAGAAAACATATATTGACACAAGAACAAACTAACAACACAGCAGCTGATTTCGATTGGAGTATCGACAAAGAGGGATTCAGCAATTATTCAAAAGACGAGCAAGCTCAAATGGAAAGCTTGTACGAACAAACACTCAGTAGCATTACTGAAAAAGAAATCGTTAAAGGAACCGTAGTAGGTTTTACCGAAAAAGAGGTAGTACTGAATATTGGTTTTAAATCTGACGGACTTATTGCCAGAACAGAATTCAGGGATATGCCTGATTTGAAAATTGGTGATGTAGTAGAAGTATTGCTTGAAACAAAAGAAGACCTTTTAGGTCAGCTTGTATTATCTCGCAAAAAAGCAGTTAGCGAACGTGCTTGGGAAAATATTCTTAAAGCTAACGAAAATGACGAAATCGTAAACGGTTACGTTAAAACCCGCACAAAAGGCGGACTTGTAGTTGACGTTATGGGAATCGACACTTTCCTTCCAGGATCGCAAATCGACACCAAACCAATTAAAGATTATGATATTTATGTTGGTCAAACCATGCAATTTAAAGTTGTTAAGGTTAACCATTCATTCAAAAATGTTGTCATCTCACACAAGGTGCTTATTGAAGAAGATATTGAAGCACAAAAATCAGATATCCTGTCAAAATTAGAAAAAGGACAGGTACTTGAAGGAACTGTTAAAAACATGACTACTTTCGGTGTATTTATCGATTTGGGTGGTGTTGACGGTTTGTTGCATATTACAGATATTTCATGGGGACGTATCAATCATCCAGAAGAAGTATTACACATGGATCAAAAAATCAATGTGGTTGTACTTGATTTTGATGATGAGAAAAAACGTATCAGCTTAGGTTTAAAACAACTTAACGCTCATCCATGGGAAAGTTTAAATACAGAATTAATAGTTGGCGCTAAAGTAACAGGTAAAATTGTGAACATTGCCGATTATGGTGCATTCCTCGAAATAGCTCCAGGTGTTGAAGGTTTAATCCACGTTTCAGAAATGAGCTGGAGCCAACATTTACGTAACCCTTCAGATTTCATGAAGTTGGGTGACGAAATAGAAGCACAAATTTTAACCCTAGATAAAGACGAACGCAAAATGTCGCTTGGCATTAAGCAATTAAAAGCTGATCCATGGACAAATATTGTTGAGAAATACCCAATAGGTTCTAAACATAAAGGTATTGTTCGCAATATGACTAACTACGGATTATTTGTAGAACTTGAAGAAGGCGTTGACGGATTGGTTCACGTTTCTGATTTAAGCTGGACAAAGAAAATTAAACATCCAAATGAGTTTGTTAAAAAAGACAGCGAGCTTGAAGTAATTGTACTGGAAGTTGATTTGGAAAACCGTAGATTGAGTCTTGGACATAAACAACTTGACGAAAATCCTTGGGATACTTTCGAAACCATTTTCACTCCTGGTTCAATACATGAAGGTACCGTTATGAAAATTGAAGATAAGAGTGCAATTATTGCATTATCATACGGTGTTGAAGGATATGCTCCTGTAAAACAACTTTACAAAGAGGATAAGAAAACGGGTAAAGAAGACGAAGTAATGCAGTTTAAAGTTACTGAGTTTAATAAAGAAAACCGTAGAATAGTACTTTCTCACACATCAGTTTGGAAAGCAGATAACGAAGAGAAGAAAGTAGTTGACGAGAAAAAGAAAGATGCAGAGAAGGATAAAGTTTCAAAAGCTACGAAGAAATTGAATGACTCTAACGAGAAATCAACCTTTGGAGATATTGATGCTCTTACCCAGTTAAAAACACAAATGGAAAAAGGTGAATAATTATTCATCACATATCGAAAAGAATCCCGGCCACCGTGTCGGGATTTTTTTTGCACTTTTCATGGAGAAACTAAACTTGAATTCGAAAAATCAAATGATAAATTGCAATAAAAAAAATACGCATGAATTACTGGCTTGTAAAATCTGAACCATATAAATACAGTTGGGATCAATTTATAAAAGATAAACGAACCTGTTGGGATGGTGTTAGAAATTACCAAGCTCGCAATAATTTGAAAGAGATGAAAAAGGGTGATTTAGTTTTTTGGTACCACAGCAACGAAGGAAAAGAAATTGTAGGGATAGCTAAAGTTGTAAAAGAGTTTTATCAAGACCCTACAACAACTGATGCCAATTGGGTTGTGGTTGACCTCTCCCCTTTTAAAAAGCTAAAAAACACTGTTACACTCGAACAAATAAAATCGGATAAAAGATTAAGCGAAATTGCATTAGTAAAACAAGGAAGATTATCTGTGTCGAAATTAAAAGCAATTGAGTTTGACGCAATTTTAGAATTAGCAGAAAGTAAAAAATGACTTCAAAAAAAATCATCGAAGAAAAGCAACTCGAAATCATTATCGACAGGCTTTGCTATGAACTCATTGAAAAACATAGCGACTTTTCAAACACTGCCATCATTGGTCTTCAGCCGCGGGGAATATTTTTATCGCGAAGAATACATCAACGTATTTCAACCATCCTGAAAAATAAAAAAATTCTTTATGGCGAATTGGATATTGCATTTTATCGTGATGATTTTCGCAGAGGTCACGAACAAATTATACCCAGTGAAATGAAAATTGATTTCACCGTTCAAGATAAAAATATTGTGATTATTGATGATGTACTTTTTACAGGAAGAACAATAAGAGCTGCACTTGATGCACTCACCGATTTTGGTCGTCCGTCAAAAGTTGAATTGCTCGTTTTAATTGACAGACAATACAGCAGACATTTGCCTATACAGCCTGATTATGTAGGATTGAGGGTTGATACCGGAGTGAATGAAAAGGTGAAAGTTGAATGGAAAGAAAAAGCAAAACATGATCTTGTTCACATCATTACTGAGTTAAAATAAAATTGAAAATATAAGATGAAAAAGTTTTCTCAACGTCACCTCTTAGGAATAAAAGAAATAACAACAGATGATATTGAATTGGTATTTGAAACAGCCGATAATTTTAAAACCGTCATCAACCGTCCAATCAAAAAAGTTCCTTCATTACGTGATATCACTGTTGCCAATATTTTCTTCGAAAACTCAACACGTACACGCATATCATTCGAACTTGCACAAAAGCGATTAAGCGCAGATGTTGTTAATTTCTCAGCATCTTCATCATCGGTAACAAAAGGAGAAACTTTGGTAGATACCGTTAAAAATATTTTAGCCATGAAAGTAGATATGGTGGTGATGCGCCATCCTGCTCCCGGAGCACATATTTTTCTTTCAAAACATATCGATGCACAAATTATCAATGCTGGTGACGGAACACACGAACATCCCACACAAGCTTTGCTTGATGCATTTTCTATTCGCGAAAAACTCGGAAGTGTAAAAGGTAAAAAAATTGCCATCGTTGGAGATATTACCCACTCACGTGTTGCGCTATCAAATATTTTTTGCTTACAAAAATTAGGAGCCGAAGTTATGGTGTGTGGTCCTACAACATTAATTCCAAAATACATTTCATCTCTCGGTGTTAAAGTTGAACACGACTTAATGAAAGCGCTTAACTGGTGCGATGTAGCAAACATGCTTCGCATACAACTAGAACGTCAGGATATAAAATATTTCCCTTCATTACGTGAATACAGCATGCTTTACGGATTGGATAAAAAACGTTTGGATTCACTCGATAAAGAAATTGTGATTATGCATCCGGGACCAATAAATCGTGGAGTAGAAATTACAAGTGATGTTGCCGATTCAAAACATTCAATCATTCTCAATCAGGTTGAAAATGGCGTTGCCGTAAGAATGGCAGTAATGTATTTACTTGCCGGACAAAACTAATTTGTCAAACTGAGTTGAGTCGAAGTGCGAAATACTAAAAAAAATCTTTTGACTTATAAAAAATATTTTCCTGCTATTTTATTGATGATATTTTTCGTCATGCAGGTTCCATTTTTAAATGCCGATGCAGATTATTTCCTTTCAACAAGCCGTGGCCCTTGGACTGACGAAGGATTATACACTTTTCAACTACGCAATTTTTTTAACCAACATGGTTTTAGTTTGAACGAAGGTGATGGGTTATTAAAAGCTCCTTTATACAATTTGATGCTGTTTCCTGTGATGTATTTTTTCGGGAACAACATTGTTGCCATCAGGTTGTTTCTGGTTATTGTTATCGTTGTTTCATTTTACGTTTTCGTAAAACAACAGGTTTTTCAAAAAGCTACATTGATCTTTTTATCGATTACATTATTTCAGTTTCATGTATTTCAATATGCGCATACAGCATTGTGCGAAATATCGGCAATATCAGTATTCATGGCAGGTGTGGGTTTGTTTATCCGAAGCCAAATTGTTCAATCCAAAAAACTATTCATCGTTTCACTTTGTGTAATTTGCTTCAGCGCATTTATCAAAATTATATTCTTGTATTTTCTGATTTTGGTTCCGCTAACACTTTTTATCGAAAATATTTTTAGTTATCAAAAAGATAAAAAAAATAATGTTAAAGATTTGATTTTACCATTAGGTATTGGTTTCATTTTTATCGCTGTATATTTTATTTTTTGGAGAATTTTAGATTACGATTATTTTTTAAAAGTAATTACCGGACAAACAGAAGTAACCTACGGAAGTTCAATAAAATCAATTTGGGAACGCGTTAAAATGAATCAAACATTTTACTTTAACGATACCTATTTTACCATCAACATTGTTATTTTTTATATCAATATTTTGTTATCAGGTTTGGTTTTCTTTTTCAGAAAAAAAATCAATTTTACCAACCACCGAACGCTTTTTCTATTAACAGCTTGTTGGCTCATTTTTGAGTTAATGCGATTTGGCAATGCCTATTTGCCGAGCCGTTATTTATTAAGTGGAATTATCGCAAACATGCTTTATTTAAGCATTTGCATCGATTTGCTTTTTACACTCTCGATAAAATATTTCAAGATTTCTATTTATGCTTTGTGTTCATGTGTATTTGTTTTAAATATCATTCAATACACAAAATCATTCAATCGAAGAACTTATGTAATGAATGAAATAAACGATTATTTATCGGCAACTAACTTTAACAACCAACCTGTTTTAGGAAATTGGGCAGCGAGTTGCACATGGAAAAACGGAGCGTATGTAAAACCATTGGCACATGGATATAATGAAATAAACACTTTCGAAAACTATCATCCACGGGCAATTATTACAGAAACCGATGAAGCCGATACCGAAAAAGTTTTACAGGAACAAGGCATCAATATTAGCGAGCACAGCGACTCTTCGAGAACATTTAAAATAAACCAATGGACATTGGTTGTTTACTGGATTAAGCAATAATTTAAAAATTATTATCTTCGGCACGATTTAAATTATGGAAATTGTAGTTAGCGGAATTCGTCCAACAGGAAATTTGCACCTTGGCAATTATATGGGTGCGGTACAAAACTTTGTGAAAATGCAGCACGATTACACCTGCTATTTTTTTATTGCCGATTATCATTCGCTCACCACTCATCCAAATCCTAAAGACTTGCATAACACAGTTAAACAAGTGCTTGCCGAGTATTTGGCTTGTGGTATCGACCCTGAGAAATGTGCTATTTATATTCAAAGTGATTTACCTCAAATTCCAGAGTTGTATATGATGCTGAATATGCATGCATACAAAGGCGAATTAGAAAGAGTGAGTTCATTTAAAGAAAAAGCAAAATCTCATCCCGATAATATTAATGCTGGATTATTAACTTATCCTGTTTTGATGGCTGCTGATATTATTATTCATAAAGCCACAAAAGTGCCTGTAGGTAAAGATCAAGAGCAACATTTAGAAATGGCTCGAACCTTCGGAAATCGTTTTAATAGAATATACAACTGCGAGCTTTTTCCTGAACCGAATGCCTTTAATTATGGCACCGAGTTAATCAAAATTCCCGGATTACATGGTGGTGGAAAAATGAGTAAAAGTGAAGGCGAAAATACTGTTATTAATTTGGTTGATACACCCGATGCCATTCGCAAAAAAATGAGCAAAGCAGTTACTGATGTTAGTCCTACCGAGCAAAACTCCACACCAACTTTGGCTGTACAAAATTTATTTGATTTGATGAAAGCCGTTTCGTCAACCGATACATTAGCGCATTTTAAAAATACTTATGCCGATTGCAGCATTCGATATGGTGACATGAAAAAACAATTGGCCGAAGATTTAATTAATTACCTCACTCCTGTTCGCGAAAAAATTGAAGCCATTTTAAATGACGAAGTTTATCTGGGTAAAGTAGCAAAACTTGGAGCCGAAAAAGCTACCGAAAGTGCAGCTAAAACACTTGATGAAGCCAGAAGTTTGATCGGTTTCAAAAAGTTTTATTAAGAGTGAATCTTTTTTATAAATTTCATCCTTTGTTACATCAAGCAACACAACACTTTAGGTCGAAATAAAAATAAGTGCTAAAATATATCCACAACCTTTAGAATTTCGATTCAAAATGATAACATTGTACGTAATAAGAATTTTATCATTATGCACTTAGCTATTGCTGGAAATATCGGTTCGGGCAAAACCACATTAACAACTTTACTTGCTCGTCATTATAAGTTTGAACCACATTACGAAGATGTTGAAGACAATCCATACATCAGCGATTTTTACGAGGATATGCAACGTTGGGCTTTCAACCTGCAGATATACTTTTTAAATAGTCGTTTCAGTACTGTGCAGCAAGTGCAGAAAGGAAAGAAAAACGTCATACAAGATAGAACGATATACGAAGACGCATATATTTTTGCTCCTAATCTTCACTCAATGGGATTGATGAGCACACGCGATTTTGAAACCTATCAACGCTTATTCGAATCGATGACATCGGCCATTAAGCCACCCGATTTATTGGTGTATCTTAGAGCATCTATTCCAACATTGGTAAACCAAATTCAAAAACGCGGACGTGAGTACGAAGATTCTATTCGTTTGGATTACTTACGCAGATTGAACGAACGCTACGAAGCTTGGATTTCGACTTACAAACACAAACTTCTGATTATCGATATTGAGAACTTAAACTTTGCCGAAAAATCGGAAGATTTAGGAAGCGTGTTGAGTCGAATTGATGCAGAAATAAACGGTTTATTTTAAACGATTTTATTAGCTAATATTTTATTTCACAATGATTCAACGTTGCAACTGGACAAAGGATGATGCGTTGATGATTGACTACCATGATAATGAATGGGGCGTTGCCGTGCACGATGATCAAAAGCATTTTGAATTTTTGGTGCTCGATGCTTTTCAGGCAGGATTAAGCTGGAAAACTATTTTACACAGACGAGAAGGTTTTCGCAAAGCATTTGCCAATTTTGATGTGATAAAAGTTTCGAAATTTACTGACGACCGTTTAGAAAAATTGATGCACGATGAAAAGATTATTCGCAACCGATTAAAAATTTTAGGAACTAAAAAAAATGCATTGGCATTTATCGAAATACAAAAAGAGTTTGGCTCGTTTGACAATTACATTTGGAAATTTGTTGGCGGAAAAACCATCCTAAATAAACGCAAAACTCTTAAAGATATTCCTGCAACTACATCCGAAAGTGATGCCATGAGTAAAGAGTTAAAAAAACGTGGATTTACTTTTGTGGGCTCAACCATTTGCTATGCTTACATGCAAGCTGCCGGTTTGGTAAACGATCATTTGGTTGATTGTTTATGTTACAGTAAAAAAAGTAAAAAAAAATAGAAATTAATTTCCTGCAGCTTTCTTCAACGTAAATCCAAAAGTGGTTCCTTGCCCAATTGTGCTGCGCACATTTACAGTTTGATCGTGAGCTTCGATAATGTGTTTTACAATGGCTAATCCTAAACCTGTGCCACCAATTCCCGATTCGCGCGAGCGGCTTTTATCAACCCGATAAAAACGTTCGAAAATTCGGGGCAAATGTTCTTGTGCAATTCCTTCTCCGTTATCGGCAATTTCAATTAAAATATTTTCGTCCATATCGTAATATGCGGCTGTTGTTGTTCCTAATTCTAATCCATATTTTATTGAATTTCCAATTAGGTTTACCAGCACTTGACGAACACGATAATAATCTGCAAAAACATAAAATGGTTTGTTGCAACCTTCTTTTATAAGCAACGAAATGCCTCGCTCTTTTGCACGTACTTCTAATTGCTCGTAAACATCTTTTGCCAATAAATTAATATCAAATCGTTCAAACTCTAAATTCAATCCATCCGATTCGAGTTGCGAAATGGTTAACAAATCGGCAACCAAATCACTCAATCTGTCTGCACTCTTGGCGGCTTTTTTCAAAAAATGAACATTCACATCCGGGTCGTCAATGGCTCCGTCAATCAGTGTATGAATGTATCCTTGAATATTAAAAATGGGTGTTTTAAGTTCGTGCGAAACATTTCCTAAAAACTCTTTACGAAACTTTGCCAGATGCTTCAGTTCTTCAAGCGCTTCTTTTTGATCGCTTGCCCAACTAATCACTTCCTTGTTTATATCGGCAATAGGATCTGAGTTCCAGTTAAAATTAGCAAGTTTGGCATCATACTTCTGCGTTTTTAAACTGTGAATGGTTTTGTAAATGAGTTTAATTTTTTTGTAGATAAAAAACTCAATGGTGTAGAAGAACAATAGAAACGAAAAAACAGCAGTAACAAAAAATGAAATGACTGTTGAGGCAATGTTGTATTCACTATAAAAATAAACTAAGCAACCAACAAAAACTGAAAGTACAATGGAAATAAAAAGTGCTACAAATACAGGTTTTGGGTTTCTAATCATAGTTCAAATTTATACCCCACTCCTTTAACGGTACCAATATAATCATCGCCAATTTTTTCGCGTATTTTACGAATATGAACGTCAATTGTTCTATCAACAACCAGCACTTCATCTCCCCAAACTTTTTCTAAAATATAACTGCGTGTAAATACTTTTCCTGGTTTTCCTGCAAGTAAAAAAAGCAGTTCAAATTCTTTGCGGGCAAGCTGAATTTTTACATCTTTTTTGTAAACCATAAACTGCTCTCTGTCGATAACCAAATCGCCAACTTTCAATTTCGATTCAACCACTTCTTTGTGTTTTCTGCGAAGAATTGCACTTAATCGGCTCAACAAAACTCTAGGCTTGATGGGCTTCGAAATATAATCATCGGCACCAGCATTAAATCCAGCTATTTCCGAATATTCTTCAGCACGTGCCGTTAAAAAAACAATAAACGATTTTGCAAAATCCTTGTCGGCTTTCATTTGTTTGCAAGCCTCAATTCCATCCATTACCGGCATCATCACATCAAGCAAAACCATATCGGGTTTTACTTTTCGTCCAACCTCAAGTGCTTCCTGTCCATTATGTGCCAAAAAAACTTCGTAACCTTCTTTCTTCAGATTGTATTCAATAAATTCAAGAATGTCGTTCTCATCGTCAACTACCAGAATTTTGTAAGGATTTTCCATTTGTTAATTTTTATTCAACATTCACACATTATCATCACTTCAATATTAATTAAAAGTTACTAAAATGTTAAGGCCTTTATAAATCATGGGGTTTGATGCTTATTTGAAAATTTCTGCGAGTTTATTATCCAACTCTTCACCTCTCAAATTTTTAGCAACAATTTTTCCTTCTTTATCAATCAAAACAGTATAAGGAATTCCTTCAACTTTATATTGATTAACCACTGTCGAATTCCATTTAGCCAAATCCGAAACATGTGTCCACAGCAACTTATCATCGTTAATGGCTTTCATCCATGCCTCTTTATTATCGTCAAGCGAAACGCTGAATATTTCAAAACCGTGCGTTTTATATTTATTGTAAACATGCACCATATTTGGACTTTCGGCACGACAAGGTTTACACCATGAGGCCCAAAAATCAATCAATACATATTTGCCACGAAGCGATGAAAGTGAAATGGTTTTACCAAAAGGATCGGGCTTAACAATATCGGGAGCAACTTGTCCTATCGCAGTTTTGCGCAAATCATCAACACGTGTATGATGCTCAATGGCATACTTCGAATTTCTTAAGAAGCTGTAATTTTTCTGATCAATTTTATCAAGAAAATCAAAATCTGATTCGGGTAATAAAAAATTTGCAGCAAAATAGGCAACAACAGATTTATCAAGAGCTAAAGCAAAATCCTGCAATTCTGTTTTTCTCTTTTTCATGATCGAATCGTACTCATTTCTGATTTGAACTTGTATGCTTTCTGATGGTACTTGTCCGTTTCCATATTGAGCATATTTTGTTTCGAGGGATTTCATACCAAGCATGTATTTGTTGTTAATAAGCAATATTTTTTTCAACGTTTCGGTTTCGGGTGAACCGCTTAAACCGTATTGTTCGGGATTTTCGGCATCAATACTTACGTTCATTGATGAGTTTGTATCAATAAGTAATATTGCAGCTCCTTTAGGAAACGAAATGGTACAAAATGTTTTTTCCTGAATGCTACCTTTCATCGAAAAAGTACCGTCAGCATTTACGATTGCCGAATCGATTAACTTTAATCCTTTGGTAGAAATTTCGTTCAGATAAATTACTTTTTCTGTATGATGAGTAACTTTTCCTGAAATGATAAATCCGTGCAAATCCTTTTCCTTACTGCTTCCGCACGAAATAAAATTGATGGTAATAATGAGATAAATTAGTTTTTTCATTCGATGATTATTGATGGGCGAATTTATGAAAAGATACTACTAATAAAAAAAATGGGTTGCTTAAGTTATCTCTCCCCAAAAATCAAACTACCAACACGTATCATCGTGCTTCCTTCTTCGGCTGCAATTTTATAATCGTGGCTCATTCCCATTGATAAAGTTTGAAGTTTGAAGTTTGAAGTTTGAAGTTTTTCAAAAATAGTTTTCAATTTTTTGAATTCGTTTCGTATTTGCGTTTCGTTTTCGGTATTGCTTGCCATGCCCATTAATCCTGTTATTTTAACGTGTTTGTATTGCTCGGTATTTGCATTTACATAATTGATTAAATCGTTTAATTCTGTTTCATCTAAACCAAATTTTGTTTCCTCGTTGGCTATAAACACTTGTAATAAAACTGAAATTACACGATTGGATTTTTGAGCCTGCTTTTCTATCTCATTTAGCAATTTGAGGCTATCAACCGAGTGTATGAGGTGCACAAACGGGGCTATGTATTTTACCTTGTTGGTTTGTAAATGTCCAATCAAATGCCATTCAATATCTTTTGGTAAAAGCTCGTATTTCTCCGTCATTTCTTGCACCTTATTCTCGCCAAACACAAGCTGTCCTGCATTATAAGCCTCCATTATCAACTCCACTGGTTTTGTTTTGCTCACAGCCACAAGCTTCACATTTTCTCCGGTTTCTTGTTTTATTTTATCAATATTTGCACCAATCATTTATTCAATATTATTGTGCAAAAATATTCAACTCTTTTTATTCTACTGCTTTTGTTTGCCTGTGCGCCAACAAAAAATAATAAAATACCCGATAATGTGCTGCCACCCGACAAGATGGTAGATATGATGGCCGATTTACATATTTCGGAAATGATTGTACGAAACTCACCACATGGTGGCGATACCAACATTTTAAACGCACTTGGTTATAACAATTTTGTTTACCAAAAATATGGAGTAACCGACAGTATTTTTAAATTGAGTTATGATTTTTATGTACACAATCCAATTATGCTCGATTCTATTTATGCCAAACTCATTACCCGACTTAGCGAAAAGCAATCTCAATTGAAAGAAAAGAAATAGATTATAGCTGTTAGCTTTTAGCTTTTAGCAATCAGCAAATAAATCATTGAACACCTAACTACCGAACAGGCAGGTTCATCATTTAAAACTTAATATTTAAAAATTGACATATCCCAAAAACATAGAACACAAATTAGAATTCGACCAGATAAAAGAATTGCTTAAACAAAAATGCTTAAGCGAAATGGGTGAAGATTACATTGGAAAGATTCGGTTTGTAAATCGTTTTGATATTTTGGAGAAAATGCTTTTGCAAGTTAAAGAGTTTGCAAAACTGCTAAGAGAAGATACTCCTTTTCCATCCGAAAATTATTTCAACATCGGTTCATACATCCGAAAAGCTTCAATTGACGGGGCTTTTTTGCTGGAGAGTGAATTTCATCAAATACGTTTATTGCTGGATACGTTTGGCAACATTTGTAAATATTTCGAACAACGTAAAGGAAATTATCCCCAGCTCGAAAAATTATATGAAGGCATTATTTTTAATCAGCAATTGGTAAAACTGATTACAAAAATTTTGGATGATGAAGGCAAAATGCGCCCAAACGCTTCAGCAGAATTATCAAAGATATCTTCAAAAATTGGCGAGAAAGAAAAAGAAGTTCGCATTCGTATCAATAAAATTTTTGTTAAAGCAAACGAAAATGGATGGCTGGCCGACAGTGGTATAACCATTCGCGATGGACGTTTGGTAATGCCTGTATTGGCCGAATTTAAAAGAAACATCAGCGGTTTTGTGCATGATGAATCGGCTACCGGGCAAACTGTTTTTATTGAACCCACCGAAATTTTTGAATTGAATAATTTGATTCGCGAATTGCAAATTGCATACAAACGCGAACGAGAAAAAATTCTTACCGACCTTACTGCAACGTTTCGTCCTGAGCTACCCGAAATTGAAAAATATACACAACGTTTAGGTTTAACTGATTTTATAAGAGCCAAGTCGTTGCTGGCTATTTCGCTTGATGCCGAAATGCCAATATTACTAAAACATGCCTACACAAAATTGGTTGATGCCTATCATCCATTATTAAAACTCAACCACGAAAAATCAAAACTCAAAGTAGTTCCGTTGAATATTGAGTTAAATAAAGACAAAAGAATTGTGGTGATTTCGGGACCAAATGCTGGAGGAAAATCGGTATGTTTAAAAAGTGTTGGTTTGCTTCAATACATGCTGCAATGTGGCTTTTTAATTCCTGCCAAAAGCCACAGTGAGTGCGGTATTTACAATGATTTGATGGTTGATATTGGCGATGAACAATCAATCGAAAATGATTTGAGCACATACAGTTCGCACTTGTTGCACATGAAACATTTTACCGAATTTGCAGATGCTAAAACACTTTTTTTGATAGATGAATTTGGAACAGGAACCGACCCACAATTTGGTGGTCCTTTGGCCGAATCTATTTTAAATCGGTTGAATGAAAAAAATGCATTCGGAGTTGTTACCACGCATTACAGCAATCTCAAAAATTTTGCTTCAAACACCAAAGGATTAGAAAATGCCTGTATGTTGTTTGATCACGATAAAATGCAAGCGACTTATATTTTAGAATTAGGTAAACCTGGCTCATCGTATGCCTTCGAGATAGCAACAAAAACTGGACTTAACAGCCGCATCATCGATTATGCAAAAAGTAGAGTTGGCGAAAAACAACGTAAAATTGATGACATCCTCATTGAGCTTGAAAAAGAAAAACGCATCGTTCACGAAATGAAAAACAGGTTTGAGGAGAAAGAATCGAAGCAGAAAATACTCATCGAAGATTACACCAAACTGAAAGACGAAATTGATACGAATAAAAAGAAACTGATTACTCAAGCCAAGCAGGAAGCTCTTGCCATTATTACCGAAGCCAATAGTCGCATTGAAAATACCATTCGTGAAATTCGCGAAAAGCAAGCCGATACCGACACCATGCGCTCGGTGAGAAAAGAAATTAAAGAAGTAACCGAAGAACTAAAAAAAGAAACTGCCGATTCATCAGCATTCAAAAAAAACATTCCTCAACAACCAATCAACCAAACAACCAATCAACCTTCAACTGAAATTTTGGTGGGCGCATCAGTTCGCATTTCTGGACAAGAAAACATTGGTGAAGTAATGGAGTTGAAAAAGAATAAAGCATTGATAGCTTTTGGCGATTTAAGTACTTGGGCTGAATTGAAAAATCTATCGGTTGTTATCAGTTCGAAGAAAGAATTGAAAAAAACATTCGTCACAAAAGGATTGGATGTAAACGAAAAACTCAAGAATTATAGTTCCGATTTAAACATTATTGGTATGCGTGGCGATGAAGCACAACGCCTCTTACAGCAATATATTGACGATGCTTTTTTACTTGGTTTTAAACAAGTGCGAATTGTGCATGGTAGAGGTTATGGAATTCTCAGAAAATTAGTTCGCGAATACTTAAAAACACATCGTGCTGTTGAGCGTTTTGAAGATGAAGACTTAGATCACGGAAGTGATGCCGTAACGGTTGTTACCATAAAAGTCTAAATGCCATTAATCATTTTTAATTTACCAAATCGCCTTTTTTGTTTATAATTGGCTATTAATAATTTAAACATGAAAATAAAATTACTCGTTGCCTTTGCAATCTTAACCTTATTTGCAAATGCCCAAATCACTGTAACATCAGCCGATATGCCTTTGGTTAATGACACAGTTCGTTATAGTACATCAGCAGTTGATGTTTCGGCAATGTTAAACGATACCGGGGCAAACAGAACTTGGAATTTTAGCACGCTGATTCCAAATTTTCAAGATATTGTTTCTTTTAAAACAGCTTTAAGTGCAAATATTTTGTATGCCGGTGCATTTGGTTCATCAACTTATGGAACACAAGATCCTGATATTAGTTTTACTTTAGCATCAGCTTCAAATGTTTATACTTTTTATACTAAAAGCACTGCCAGTTATTCAGCAGATGGAAGAGGTTTAACAGTAAGTTCAATTCCATTAACAGAACCATATCTTGGCAAAGATGTTATCTATAAATTTCCACTTGTATATGGAAACAGAGACACAAGTTCGTATTATACAAATGATGTAAGCATGATTGTTGCCAATTTAAACACAACAGGAACTCGCTTAAATGTTGTGGATGCGTGGGGTTCACTCACTACACCATACGGAACATTTAACTGCATTCGTGTAAAAAGTATTGTTAGGCAAACTGATACGGTAAAAATTACAACACCATTTGCATTTAGCCTACCTGTTACCCATAATAGAACTGAATATAAATGGTTTACTAACGGGAAAAAAATACCTATTTTAGAAGTTGATGTTGCCACAGGAACAGGTGCAGGAACAACTATTAAATATCGTGATGTTAACCATCCTGAAGCCTTTAACGGATTAGCAAGATTTAGTGCAAACAAAAAAACATTTGCCATTAATTCTCCTTCCGACACTTGTATTTTAACGAGTGCGAGTTTAAACACTCCTAATTCGGTGCTATGGACAATCACACCTAGCACTTTTTCATTTTTAGGAGGAACAACAGCAAGTTCAGCAACGGCAAAAATTTATTTTACTGCTGCAGGAAAATACACTGTTAAACTTCACGCGGTATACAACGCAGGAACAAGCGATACGATCATTACAAATTATATTACCGTTGCTCAAGGAC
>CANKGI010000016.1 GCA_947481365.1 Bacteroidota bacterium
GAATTTCAACAGATGCCGACATGCCCGGACGAAATACTTCACGTTTGGTTAACAGTAAATCGGCATATGAAGAGCGCAAAATTCTAATCTTTACCAAAAAATTTGTTACTTGATCAGAAGTTGTTGCCGAGGTTGTTGTTGCCGAGTTTGCCACTTCAGTTACAATTCCTTTAAACTTTCTATTCGTGTATGCATCAACATCAATCAACGCAGTGTCGTTTAGCCGAACTTTTACAATATCATTTTCATTCACATCAACACTCACTTCCATATCGTTTAGGTTGGCAATGCGCATCATTTCTGTTCCAGCCATTTGTGATGTACCAACAACACGTTCTCCTTTTTCGACATTTAGTTTTGAAACAATACCATTTACCGGAGCAAAAATTTCTGTACGTGTTAAGTTTTTCTGTGCTTCTCTTAAACTTGCTTCCAAACTTTTTACGGTAAATTCTGCACCCATTACACTTTGTTTTGCTGCTTCCACATCGGCTTTGGTTGATAAAAAAGCTGAACGCGATGTTTCCATTTCGGCATCGCTAATCAGTTTTTGTTCATACATTTTTTTGTTACGGTTAAACTGCGATTCAATTTCGTTGAACTTGGCTTCTGATTGTAACATTCGTGCTTTGGCATTTGCAAGATTAGCACGTGAGTTATTAAGCGTGGCTTCACTTCTGTCTAGTGCCGATTGGTATAACTCAGGGTCGATACGAGCAAGCAACATTCCTGCATAAACAGAATCACCTTCTTTTACATTCAGCACTTTTATTTCTCCAGGCACATCCGAACTAATTTTAATTTCTATCTCGGGTTGTATTTTACCATTTGCCGAAACCGACTCGATAATATTTCTTTTTTCGGCTTTCGAAACGCTAACCTTTACATTTTCTTCACCGCCAATCCAACCAAAGCTCTTACCAATAATGATAAAAATAATGAGCACAACAATTGCTGCTCCCAAATACCAAATCCATTTATTCGATTTATTTTTCATAGTGTTTTATTTCAATGTTAATACAGCGATTTACCTAAATAAAAATCAAGCACTTTTCTTCTAAATACAAGTTCGTATTTTGCTTGAACGTATGATGATTGTGCTTTTAAATATTCGTTTTTGATGTTTAAATAATCAGTTGTATTTATCGCTCCAAGTGTAAACTGACTTTCGGAAAGCTGATAAGATTCTTTGTTCGCATCAAAACTATTTTGTGTGGCTTCATATTTTTTTTGTGCTGCTCTGAAATCTTGATGTGCTTGCGAAATGTTTTTATACAAATCGTTTTGTGCTTGTTTTTCGGTGAGATGAGCCGAGTACTCATTAATTTTTGATTTCTGAATATTGGTATTTACCTGCCAAGCATTAAAAATCGGAACAGACATCGTAAAGCCCAATGCTTTTCCCAAATTACGGTCAAATTGTGTGCTGAATGGTGTAACCTCATAATTATATGTAGGCATTACAGCATTGATGTCAAGTGGATTATTGTTTTTGTCAACGTATCCTTTCGTGTAATTATTTAATGAACTAATTGATGTTGGTTGCTGCGATTGTGTTGAGTATAAAGAACTCAAGGATGCATTCATCGTAATGCGTGGGCTGCGACCACCGGTAGAAACATATTTTGTTAACTCAGCCGATCGAACCCTTTGTTGTGCAGCTTTTACTTCCGGACTTTGGCCTAAATAATCGTTATAAATTTCTGTTGATGTTCTGGGTTCATTTTCAATTTTATTGATATCGATTTCGGGCTTAATAATTCTCACTGAAGTATCAGGTTCAATGTTCATTAATTGCCAAAGTGTTAAATAAGATTGTTCTAGGGCATTTTTGCCTGTAACAATAACGAGTTCTTCGTTTGCAACTTGTGCTTTTAGTTGCAGCAGTTTAACTTTATTGGCGGCACCCAAATCGTATAGTTTTTGTTGTTTAACAATTTGCTCACGTGTAAAACCCGCTTGTAAATGGTTTCTCTCGTCAAGTTCGGTGTTCATCAATACCTGTAAATAAGCATTGGCAACAGTTAACCGAATGGTGTTTTTTGTTGATTCAACATCTTGTTCAGAAGCCTTAATGTTTGATTGCTGTAAACGAATATTATTTGATTGCTGGAAACCATTAAACAATATCATGTTTGCCGAAATGCCCATGGTGTTGTTACGAAAAGTAAGATTTTGCTCGGCTGTATTTGTTGCAGGATTAATGGCAAAACCCGTGTTAAAATTATTTGTTGCCTGTCCGTTAATATTTGGAAGTACCGACATTTTGCTTTGGAGCAAATCAGCTTTTACACTTTCTTTTCCAGCTTCGCGTTGTTTAACCGATATGTTATTTTTAATAGCAACATCAACACATTCCTGCAACGATAAATATTTTTGAGCAGATGATTTTTGTGTTAAAAAAAATAAAATCATCACAACCAATGCTAAATATTGAATAGATATACCGAATTTCGTTTTCATCTGTTGCGAATTTGCTTTTTTTGTAGCAGTTTAACGCCCATTAAGAGCTAATTATAAATTTACAATTTTCGACAAAAGTAATGTATAAATACACAATCCCTCAAATTTTAGCTTTCCTCACGCCATCAATAACATGGAATGTTAAAACTGTTGATAAAGAAGTATTTGTAACTTTTGATGATGGTCCACATCCCGAAATAACACCTTGGGTTTTGAACGAACTTGATAAACACAATGCTAAAGCAACATTTTTTTGTGTTGGCGAAAACGTAAATAAATTTCCCGAAACCTACGAAATGCTTTTTAATAAAGGCCATTCGGCAGGCAATCACACCTACAATCATTTGAACGGTTGGAATACAGAAAACGAAAAATATTTCGAGAATATTTCGCTTTGTGAATCAAAAATTAAATCAAATCTTTTTCGTCCGCCATTTGGTAGAATAAAATTATCTCAATATTTGAGGTTGAGAAAAAAATTCAAAATCATCATGTGGAGTATTTTGAGTCGAGATTTTGAAAATGATCTTGATACCGAACAAGCCATTGAAGTGATGAAGAAAAACATTTCAAAAGGATCGGTTATTGTTTTTCATGACAGTTTAAAAGCCGAAAAAAAACTGAAAATAATGTTGCCACAAATTCTCCAATTTATCAATGAGCAAGGGTTTAAGATGAAATGTTTATGATGGAAACACTTTTTCATTTGAGTTTATTATTGCTGGCACTTTATATCATTATTCAATTGATGAGTATTTCTGGGTTGGTTTTTTTTAAAAATGATAAACCTTTGAAACAGCTTACTGACGAAGGTTTGCCCAATATTTCAATTTTAATAGCAGCTCGAAACGAAGAACAAAATATTGTAAATTGTCTTCAATCAATATCTGAATTAAATTATCCTGTTAATAAGATTCAAGTACTTGTTGGCAATGATCATTCTGACGACAATACTCAAAAATGCATTGAAGATTTTATCATTGATAAACCTCAGTTTGAATTAATCAATATTAATGAAACGTTGGGTAAGGCACGCGGCAAAGCCAATGTTTTAGCACAGCTTGCACACCAAGCCAAAAGCGATTTATTTTTAATTACCGATGCAGATATTCGGGTTCACAAAAATTGGGCACACGAAATAGTTCAATATTTTGATGAACAAAAAACCGCCATTGTCTCGGGAATAACGATTGTTGAAGAAGAAGGAACGATGGGCCGAATGCAGGAAATAGACTGGATGTATTTTATGGGATTGCTAAAAAGTTTTGCCAATTTAGGGTTGAATTGTACAGCTGTTGGAAACAATATGGCAATTACTAAAAGCGCCTATTTTGATACCGGTGGTTATGAGAACATGGATTTTTCGGTAACAGAAGATTACAAATTGTACAAAGAGGTTCGCAAGCGAGGCTGGAAAACCAAAAACATTTTAAACGAAAATGTAATTAACAAATCGGCTGCTATAAAAAGTTTTTATCAAATGATGCACCAACGCAAACGCTGGTTAATGGGTGCACGCGAATTGCCATTTTACTGGTGGATTTTATTTTCCATTTTTGGAATGTTTGCTCCGGCAATCATTATTGTTTTTATCGTTAATTATAAACTGGCAATCATTATTTATTTTATAAAACTCACCTTGCAATCGTTAAGTGTTTATATGCTGCAAAGCAAAATGAATGTGCGCAAAACAATAGATTATTTAATGACCTATGAATTGTATAGCGTTGTGGTTTCAATTGCCACACAAATTTTCTTTTTCATTCCGATGAAATTGCAATGGAAGAAGCGGAAATATTCGATATAAAAAATTATTCATGATTTTAACCGATACACATACACATTTATACGCTGAAGAATTTTTGAGTGACCGCAGTCAATCCATTCAACAGGCTATTGATGCAGGCATTAGCAGAATGTTTATGCCAAACATTGATGTAAAATCTATTCAGCCAATGCTTGATGTTGCATGGAGTTTTCCTCAACATTGTTTCCCAATGATGGGATTGCATCCTTGCTCGGTTGATGAATATGTTGAAGAAAATTTATTTCAAATTCATAAGTGGTTTAAGAAAAGAAAGTTTTATGCTGTAGGCGAAATTGGTTTGGATTATTATTGGTCGCTCGATTTTAAAGACCAACAAATTGCTGCATTTAAAAAGCAATTGCAATGGGCCATTCAATTTGATTTGCCTGTTGTTATACATTCACGCAATGCTAATGATGATATCATTTCCATTATAACACAAATGAAACATCCAAAACTTCGAGGGATTTTTCATTGCTTTTCGGGCAATGCTGAGCAAGCAAAACAAATTACCGATTTAGGGTTTTATCTTGGTATTGGTGGTGTGCTCACATTTAAAAACGCTGGTTTAGATAAAGCCATCGAAGCTGTTTCGCTTGAGCAAATGGTGCTCGAAACCGACTCCCCATATCTAGCTCCAGTTCCGCATCGAGGCAAACGAAATGAAAGTTTGTATATTGAAATTATTGCACGAAAATTGGCTGAGTTAAAAAATGTTTCGCTCGAAACGGTTGCTCAAATAACCACTGAAAACTCAAAAAAAATATTTGGTATATAGTAATTAGTAACGAAGTTTTGGTTGCTTTTTATTGATACCGAAATGACTGATTTTAATTCCGGCATATAAACTAATTCCGTACACTGGTGCAACACCAAGTGTTGACGCAAGCTGGTCTGACCCGATAAAAAAGTATTGATACCTCACCATTAATCCGAGATTAGGATACATATATTCATTTAAAATAACAGGCATAGCAAGTTCAAAAAACGGGGTTTCGTAACGTGGAGTTATCGCAATCGAATTCATTCGTGCAAGTGACGGTTGTGTGCCGATTACTACTCGTTGTATGATTGCTGCATTTAAATAAATTAGGTTGTTAAAATTATAATCAAATTGAATGCTTAATGAAGTAGGGCACATCACATAAAAAGCTGTCTTTTTTTGTGCAGATCCATTTGCAGCATAATTACTATAAACAAGATTATCGGCTGCAGCAAGAGTTTTTACATCAACACGATTAATGGTATCCCACGAATAAGAAACATGTGAATATTGAAATGCTTGTGCTTTTGTGCTAAAATTAATACCACCCAAATCAAGTAACGAAACGCCCAATTTCCATCTGTAATTTCTATCAGGTATAATGATACTCTTTGATATCATTGATGGGCATCCATAGTAAGGTCGTTTTCCTGGCCGTTTTCGGATGTAAGTAAACCCAATGTCGGCTGAAATTCCTGTTCCCAAAGGGCTTGTAATTGCAATGGGTTTATTTTCACTGTTAATAGCATGCCCATAATCAAGGCTTAAATCTGTTGCTGTAAAATTTGCGATGTATGGACTTATTAAATCAATTCCGTTGCTCATACCATATCCACCGGCATAGCCTAATAATAATTTTACAGAAAACCCTCCCGTAATCAGGGTTAAATTTTGTTCATATAATTTTCGCGCATATGATCCACCAATTTCTAACCATGCCATTGTAGATGCCTGAACGCCTTTTGAAATAGAAATGGGGACATTTTGTAATGCCGGATATCGCAAGTTTTCGTACCCTAAAGTAACCAATTGTTGTGGCAGGCCAAATGTGCTGAACCCGCCCCTGAAAGCAGTTGTAATTGCATAGGCATTGATGCCGTCATTATACATAAATGATGGACCTTTTATATTGGCACCCATGTTTACAAATGTGTTTTTTTGTATGGCATCGTGAATAATAAAATCAGCATCACTCAGTTTTTTTTGATCTCGCGTGTTTGAGGTGGATATAGCAATTTTGTTTTTAAAAAGAGTAGGAATTAAAAACTGCGCATCGGTATAAAAGCTATTGTTAAGCATGTTTGCATCAAAACCTGCTACATTGATATCCCAACCAAGTTTTGAAGTAACCATGTTACTTGGGTTAATATCAATGTTTGATACGCCCGCAAAATTACTGCCCGAAATACCCCATGTGTTTTGAGCAAATAAATTTTTGCTGTAACATAAAATTACTGCAATAAAAAAACAATGCTTTAGCAAAAGCCGCATAGTAAAAATTTAGACGAAAGTAATATATAGTGCGGTAAGAAAACATGTATCAAATCATGTAATAGAGTAACTTTCCAACAAATTACTTAACACTGGCTGCAATACTTGCCACACTGATACTACTACCATCAATATTTTTTAGCACTGAGGCGAGAGCCTCAATAGTAGCACCAGTGGTAATCACATCATCAACAATAAGTATGTGTTTATTTTTAAAGACATATTCGTCTTTTAAAACAAAAATTTCCTCAACATTCTTCCATCTTTCGAACCTAGATTTTTTTGTTTGCGTTTCAGTTGCTTTATTTCTATAAACAAACGCACTAAAATTATCAATGTTTAAGCTTATTGAAAGCCCCTCTGCAAAAAAATCGCTTTGGTTATATCCTCGTTTTTGAAGTTTACTTTTATGGAGAGGCACACTGATCACACAATCAAAATTAGGATTGTTTTTTTTTAGTTCATTTCCGTATAGTTCTCCCAAAAAAACACCCAATTCCTTTGTTCCTTTATATTTCAAACTATGTAACAAACGTTGTGTAATGTTTCCTTTTTTAAAATATAAAAATGAAAAAGCAGCATCAATGTGAATTCTTCCCCAAAAAGTTTTTTCTATTGGATTGTTTTTTTGTAAATGATAATTAGTAAACGGCAGATGATACCTGCATGATGTACAAATAAATTCTTCGTTACTAAATAATGTGCGATTGCAGCCAATGCAAAGCTTAGGAAACAGAAGTGAGAGTAGGTCATAAAACATAGGCAAAACAAATTTTACGGATTCAACAACCGTATTAATGAATGATGATCTTCTGCATTTATTCGGATTAAATAAATACCTTTTGAAGGTAAAATATTTTTAGAAATCTCGTATTGATGTTTACCGCTTTGCAATTCTTGATTATCAATTGTTGCAATTTTTTCGCCCAACATATTGAAAATTTCGATAGCAATTTTTTCGTTACTTTGTGTTGTAAATTGTAATACTGAATTTTCCGAAATCGGATTAGGATAAAGATTTGCGTTGATGTATTGATTTTGGTTTTGTGCAATTCCGGTTTTCCAAATATCAACAGAAAGGATTGTTGTATCGGTGCAACCGGCCGAATTAACTGCTATTAACTGAATATGAACAATACCTGTGTCTTGAACGTCTTTTAAGTTTAAAGGAGCCAACACAATATCTGATGAAGTGAAACTGCTAAATTGCCATGAGTATGCTATTGCACCTGTTGAGTTGTTAGTGAATGTAACTACGTTTCCGCTACGGGTATAACTTGCCAAAGCTACGGGCTTAGGTGAAACAACAATTGTTTGACTGGTAGAGTCAAGCACATTTCCAGACGAATCATAAATATTTAACCATACGGCATAATTACCCGGGTTTGTAAATGTGTGTGTTTGATTTGCATTATTTGAATAGGTTCCATCACCAAAATTCCAAATATAACTTCTTGCAAAAATAGAATAATTGGTAAATGAAACATTAAGAGGAGCACAACCAGTTGATGTTGATGAAACGTATGATGCGTTTGGAATAGCCCCAAATTTAAAAGTTACTGAGCTATCAGGATTGACAGTAATATTAGTAATAAATATTCCTGATTGTTGCCTTACACCTCCAACTTTGTAATATAAGTTTGTGTTTGGGTTTGATGTTTGAGTTGCGTTTGAATTATTGGTATAGCCGGGATATAAATCACCAGCATCACCTCTGTTCACACCTAATTCAAGATCACGTTTACCATCAGCTTGTAAAATTCCCAATCCTTGATTGGAAGTGTCGTTGTTTGCATTGTTGCCGTTGGTCGACAGCTTGCCCGCCATACTGGTATTAGCGTGCCAAATAGCTAAACCTTTTGAAGGTAGAAATAAGTCTTGGCCTTTTTTCTGTCTGTTTTCAAGTAAAAAATATTCGTTGCTACGTGTTGTGTTAATTCTAAATGCAAAATTACTATCAACCGAAGCTTTCGGAATAGTATAAGTTCCAGCACTATTGATTACAACAGGCGTTAACCAACCCAATAATATTTTCGAAAAAGCATCGTGCATACACGGTGTGTGTTCGTTATTTAACCAAGGACCACCAGCCATGTTAGCATAATTTCCTACACCTTCTGGTCCACCACCAGCACCGTTATAATTCGTTGCATATAAATCAGGAAGGTCGAGAATATGACCAAATTCGTGAGACATTACACCAATTCCAACCATAGCACTTGAGTAAAATCTTTTCTCAGGAAACATTGCAAAGGCATAAACCCTTTTGTTATCATATAATGGCGAGCTACCCCATGTAGAACGAAACGACCAAATATAATCGGCAGAATTCGGTGCACTTGATTCTTCTGCACCTAATCCGGCATGCATTACCATTACGGCATCTACATAACCATCGTTATCCGAATCATAATTTGCAAAATTTGTTCCTGCAGAATCTGCACAATCAGCAGCGCGTTTTAACAAAGTTGTGGTTGCTGATTTGTATGTTTTGTAGCCATTTGGTGCCATAAACCATCCTACAACATCTACTGTCAAATTCAAGGCTCCGTAAGTGGTTCGCAGGTAATAATCTTTAAAACTTCCGGTTCCGTTATAATTGGTTTGATTAAACATTAAGTCAAAATTTGATTTTGGAACACTTGCCCTGAGGTCAGGAAATTCCATTAAAATAACCAGTACTTTTTTATTGCCTGTTGGAGGAAAAACATTGGCTCCGGCTTTTCCCATTATTTGTGGTTCCGATAAACTCTCAAAATACTGTTGTAATACAGAAACTTGTTGAGCACTGTAACGCAAATGTTTTTGCATTCCTGTTTTACCTAAAACACTTTGATCATCGCTGGCTTTTACTCCACTTAAAGTTAGGTTACCATCCATACCAATAATGGCATACTCATAAACATCATTATTGTTTTTTAAAACCGTATAACCATCTGCTGTTTCGGTATAATGCACAGCTTCGTTTCCTTTGGCATACAAAGTTATTTTGCTACCATCGGCTTGTGTAAAAGTGCATGGGTATGGCGAAACACTACAATTTGAACGTTGAGCAAAAATTTGAGTTAAATAAAAAGCGAATAGTATAAATGCAGTAAAGAACTTCTTCATTTTGATGATTAATATAGTGTCGCAAGTTAATGAAATGCAACCGTTTGGCAAATTAAATTGACATTAGTACAATAGTAAATACAAAATCAGATTATGAAAACAATTGCTTTTATTCTTTTCCTCTGCTGCACAAATCTTTTGTTTGCACAACTACACTACGACTATATCGGAAAATTTAACAACCATAAAGCGATTGTAACTAAAAACGGTTTTTATGGAATGATTAATGACGAAGGCGTTGAATTCGTTCCGGTTAAATATGAATACATAGGCAAATTCAAAAAAGGAATTGCAACAGTAACTAAAAATGGTTTGTATGGAATGATTAACGAAACAGGAGAGGAAATTGTACCTGCTAAATATGATTTCATTTGTAAATATAAAAAGGGAAAAGCTGTTGTAACCAAAAATGGTTTGTATGGAATGATTAATGAAACAGGAGAAGAGATTGCGCTTGTTAAATATGAGTATATAGGCAAATTTAAAAAGGGAAAAGCTGTTGTAACCAAAAATGGTTTGTATGGAATGATTAATGAAACAGGAGAAGAGATTGTGCTCGTTAAGTATGACTATATCGGAAAATTCAAAAAGGGAAAAGCTATTGTAACACGTGATGGAATGCAAGCAATTATTGACGAACAAGGTGTCGAGCTACCATTACATTAATTCAAATACATCTAATTTCAAGCTTTATATTATTTTGCGCAATATAAACCTAAGCGAATGAAAAATATTTTAGCTGTATTTATTCTTGTTTCACAATTTGCATTTTCTCAAAACACCTATCGCTCTTATTTAAAAGATAACACCTCATACCGCGAGCATTCATTAGATATCACAAAGATGAAAGTGGAAGTTTCGTTCGAACCCGAAAAAGGTTTGGTTAAAGGAAAAGTAACTCACACGTTCAATGTTCTTCAAAAAAATGTTGATTCCGTTTTTTTTGATGCTCCTGATATTAAAATCAAAACTGCGACTTTAAATGGTCAAACGGCAAATATCAAAATCACGAAATCTGGTATTTGGGTTTTCCCTTCAAAAGCATTTCAGGTTGACGAAATCGGAACAATTGTTTTTGAATATGAAGCTACTCCGCGAAGAGGAATTTATTTTATCGGATGGAGTGTTCCCGAAAACAAAGTTCAATCGCCTTGGGCTGTTCGCAAACAAATCTGGACTCAAGGACAAGGCATCGACAATCGTTACTGGATACCGATGTACGATGATATGAATGATAAGTATATAACCGAAACGATTGTAACGTTTGATAAAAATTATGAAGTATTATCGAATGGAAGTTTTATAAAAAAGACAACCAACAAAGACAATACCATCACTTGGAATTATTGTATGACACACCAACATTCGGGTTATCTCTTGATGCTTGGAATTGGTAAATATGCAATCAAGCAAACTAAAAGTGAACGAGGCGTTCCGATGCATTTGTATTATTATCCAGAATTTGTTGACAGAGCCGAACCAACCTATCGTTACTCCGAAAAAATGATTGATATTTTTGAACGCGAAACAGGAGTAAATTTCCCTTGGGAAAGTTATTCGCAAATCATGGTTCAGGATTTTATTTACGGTGCGATGGAAAATACTACGGCAACAGTTTTTGGCGATTTTTTTAATATTGATACGCGCTCGTTTAAAGATAGAAATTACATAGGAGTAAATTGCCATGAGCTTGCACATCAATGGACAGGTGATTTAATAACAGCTCGAGATGGCCGTGATACTTGGCTTCAAGAAAGTTTTGCAACCTTTTTTCCAAAATTATTCATACGTGAAATTTATGGTAATGATGATTATAACTGGTCGAGAAGAGATGAGCAAAACAGTTCGATTGAAGCATCAAAAAAAGACCGCAATGCTATTCGATATAGCGGAGCAGGAACATCAAGAGTTTATCAAAAAGGTTCGGGGGTGATTAGCATGATGAATTATGTTTTGGGTGAAGATCAATGGAGACGAGCGTTTAAATATTATCTCGAAAAACATGCTTATTCAAGTGTAGAAACCAATGATTTGAACCAAGCTGTTCAGGATAAATTAGGCAAAGATCTTTCGTGGTTTTTTGATGAGTGGATTTACCGCGGTGGCGAACCTCAATACAGTGTTCATTACGAAGATTTATCATACCAAGATGGAACACGCTCTACCGAAATTGCTATCGAACAAACCCACACACGCGATGAACAAGTTGGATTATTCAAAATGCCTATTGTGTTAGAAGTTCATTACAAAGATGGTACAAAAGACAGTGTAATGGAATGGATAAAAGATGAATTTGAAGTGGTAAAGTTGGCTAACAAAAATAAAAAGGAAATAGCATTTGTGTTGTTCGATCCTAACTCGATGGTGATGAAATCAGTTGTGTTTAAAAAATCGTTTGATGAATTGAAAGAGCAAATTTTAAATGCACATTTTATGCTCGACAGATATGATGCATTGGTTGCTTTGAAAGAATTTGATATCGATAAAAAACGTGATTTGTTACTTGATGTATTCAACAAAGAATCTTTTAGAGAAATGAAATCAGAGGTAATTAATCAACTTATTTTAGATGATAACACTAAAACAATTTCAGCATTTAAAACGGTTTTTAATCAATATCACTCTTCTCCGAAACTTGCAGTAATCAGAGGTTTGAATGGAAACGAAAATAATTACAAAGAAGTTTTAGAAAAAGCGTTAAGTGATTCTTCGTATGATGTGTTACAATCAACGCTTGAAAAATTATGTAAAGTTTATCCGTCCGATTCTAAAAAATATTTAGAAGCAACAAAAGGAATGGATGGCATTAATAATAAAGTTAAAATAAAATGGCTTGAACTTGCAATTTTGAATGAAGTAGATAAACAAAAAAACGTAGAGGAACTGATAAGATTTACAAATAACACATGGGAATTTCGTACTCGAACCAATGCCTTCAATTCATTAAAAGCATTAAATTATTGTGATGAGTTGCTTGCCGAAAATCTTTTTGATGCTATGCTTAGCTGGAACGGACGACTTGCTGGTGCAGCATCTGAAGTTTCTCAATATTTTTCACAACAGATAAAGGCTAAAAATATTTTTATCGGATATTATAAGTCGAAAAACTGGTCGGAGCAACAAAAAGAATCTTTGAAAAAGCAAATGAGTTTTTTGCAATAATTTTTTTATGGTCAAATTAGACTTAATGTTTTCTTAAAATAATAGAGAAAAGATACAAGCAAATTATATTAGCAAAAAAATGAAAACAACTATTCGTATTTTATTGTTTGCAGCAGTTTTTTTTTATAAATCTGCTTTTGCTCAAACCGATTCAACATTAGCCACCTATTTCGTACATTCAAAACTTGACGATGAATGTTCGGCAGATGTGGTAATGACGCTTTTTAATAAGAATATTAACTACGATCGTTTTAATGACGTTGTTCTCGACCATTTGTTGAAAGGTTTTTACGACCCTCAAAAATCGTCTGTAAATCTCGAAAATCTTTATCAGAATAAAACACTCGAACCAACAACAGAATTAATTTTTACCATTGGCGGCTCATGTCAATTTCATAAAAACGGAGTTTACAGTTTTATAGCATGTACCTATAATGTATGCGAAAAAAATCAGCGGTCAAACTTCGAACCCAACATGATTACCATTGATATCAATAACCAAAAAATTTTGAAACTCGAAGATTTTATCGACCCTCTAAAACGAGATTCATTTGAAAATTATGTTTATTACACAATCAATAGATACCACATCAAAAATGTTCCTACTTGTTATTTCGCTTCAACAAACCCAATGTTAGTAAAAAGTTCGAATAACGTTACCACAAAAGGAGATACCATTATTTTACAAAAAGGTCTTACCAATAGGTTTTATTTGAGTGACGACAAATTCTATGTTTATAACAAGGCATCACATAGAGATTATACTTTTAACAGCATAGAGGTAATGTTTCAGTTGTATTATATGAAATATTTTATGCGACCTGAAATGCTAAAAAGACTGGGATTTTAAAATAGTTTAGTCAAGGTGTAACTTTTTTCAATCGTATACGTCTTATTTACAATCGGATGTTTTAAATGAATGTAACCGAATACAATAAATGTGTTGATGAATATGCTGATGCGGTTTACCGCTTCATCCTTAAAAACGTGCGCGATAAAGAAATGGCCAAGGATATTGTACAAGATACATTCGAGAAATTATGGATTAAAGCTCCCGCTATTAATTCACAAAAAGCAAAATCATATTTGTTTACAATGGCTTATCATACTATGATTGATTTGATAAGAAAGGAAAAATATCAAGCCAATTTTGATGAAGTAAATGAAAACAAATTAGTAGCGCATTCGGGTTTCAATGATTTAAAAAAAGTGTTGGATATGGCACTTGCAAAACTCAACGATATTCAAAGATCTGTCGTTTTATTGCGCGACTATGAAGGATATTCATATGAAGAAATAGGCGAAATTACTGGCTTAAACGAGTCGCAGGTAAAAGTATATATTTATCGTGCTCGCATTATTTTGAAAGAATACATTGGCAGTTTAGATAACGTGATATGAAGATTGATAAATCAAATTACGAAATTTTTGTGATGGATTATCTAGATGGTAAACTGGATGTTGTTGACGTTTCTGAACTATTGATTTTTTTGGAACAAAACACCGAATTGAAAAAGGAGTTTGACATGCTTAACCAAGCTGCTCCAGGTTTGATAGAAAATGAAAACATTGAAAAATCTTTTTTAAAGAAACCAGCATATATAAACGTAAAAGAAGAATTTGAGAATTTAATCATAGCACAATTAGAAGGCAATATATCTCATAACGAAACTGCCGAACTTAACAAGGCGTTCATTTTATATCCCGAATTAATACAAGATCAAAAATTATTTAAATACACCCAATTACAAGCAGATAAAAATATAGTTTTTGAGAAAAAAACAGATTTAAAAAAAGCCGTTCCTGTTTATCAAATTAATTTTCAATATGCATGGAGAGTAGCAGCAGTGTTGGCGTTTTTTGCTTTTGTGATGTTTGGAATTTATTTGAGTAAATCAACAATAACACAAAATAAATTTGCTACAAATGAGAACATGCAAAAGGAAAGTAGTAATAAAAGCATTCCACATATTAACTCCGAAATAGCAGGTAAAAAAAAGCAGAGTATTAAAACAAAAAATTATTTTGATAAACAGCATAATCCGAAAAAGGAACTTATTGAAGCCAGACAAATTCAACTTCAGGTTATTGAATCAAAGGACATGGGTTTGATTTCAATTAGCATGGAAATGAAAACAGAAACACTTAGCGCTGTTTCATTTGTACAACAACAGCTTAAAACAACAACTGATAATAACACCCAAACAGGTTTTAAAAACATACAACAATTAGCTGTCGAACAAATTCAACAAACTACTAAAGGAGTTGTTACAGAAAAAAATAAACCTGTCTCAGCTATAAATAATATTTCGGTATCCGACCTGGGATTGTTGTTTGTTAAACTTTACAACAATGCAACAGGTGATGATGCCAAAGTTGTTAGAAAATACGATACAACAGGAAACATCATTGGATTCGGAATTGCAGCAAATAATTTCCAGTTTTCAACCGGAAAATAATTTGTTCTGTAACTTTTTAACTTTTCATTCGTCTTACTACAAAATCAAAAAAATGAAAACGAAATATTTTAAAACAACATTCCTGCTTAGTTTCTTTTTTGCTATATCACATTTGGCAATAGCTCAGCAAAACAAACCTTTGCCAGACTTTAATAAAATTAATGTCGATGAATCTTTTGAAGTTCAACTTTTTCATTCAGACAGAAATTCAATTATTTATAACACAAAAAGCGATGACGAAATTGTGGCAGAAGTAAAAAATGGAACGCTAAATATAAAATCGAATTTTAATTCGCAGGCAAACTGGAAGGTTACAATTTACTTCAGAGAAATCAATGAAATAAATATTTCCGGTATAGCATCTGTTACTAGCAACGACACAATTTCAACTTCATACTTTATCGAGAAAATAGAGGGCACGGCAAAATCAAATTTGATAGTAAAATGTGACTCGATAAAAATTAATGCCGAAGGTATCACGAAAATAAATATGGCAGGTACTGCCACATCAGCTTATTATAATCTTGAAGGTCTTTCAACATTGAAAGCACTGGATTTGGTTTCTCAAAAAGTAAAAATCATTGCCGAAGGAAAATCAAATGCTCAAGTTCAAGCTAAAGAGTCGTTAGTTGTTAAAGCGGAAGGAATTTCACAGATTTTGTATACCGGAGCTCCGGTTAATAAAAGCATTTCCATCGAAGGTTTAGCAATTGTAAAAGACAAATCAGGTAATGAAGAGTTTAATAATAAAACAGCACATATCAATAAAAATAACGGAGATACTACAAAACTAAAATTAGGCAAGAAAAAATTTATGATCATTGATGAAGACGGAGATGATGAGATTGTTGAGGGTTCAAAGGGAAAATCTGACAGCAGAAAGATGAAATCGGTTTGGGGTGGATTTGCATTAGGTGTAAACAGCTTGACAACCCGCGACATGTATTTTAATTTTAACAACAATTATAAATTTCTTAATACTAAAATGGGTGAGTCGTGGTTCTTTGATTTAAACCTACCCGAATATGATGCACCAATTATTCGTAACAAATTAGCGCTTACTATGGGATTAGGAATGCAGTGGAATAATATTCATTTTGAAGGAAACAGTTTTATGACCCCAAAATCAGATACTTTAGGGTCGACCAATGCAGGTGTAAACTTAAGTTTAAACAAACTGTTTACTTTTGATATTACCGCACCCTTAATGATAAAATTTGCTCCAGGATCTTCGAAAAGTGCAAAAGGAGGATTTCATCTGGCTGCAGGAGTTATTGGCCATTATATTACAACATCAAGCATTGTTACCGAGACTTCGGCCAACGGCTATTTTCAACGCACCGAAATTCACGATAATTTTAATATCAATCCTTTCAGACTTGATGCAACTGTGAGAGCAGGTTACGGACACGTAAAATTGTTTGCTAATTATTCTCTTACCCCTTATTACGATGTGAGCAAAGCACCAGATGTGCGCTTGTTTGCAGCCGGAATAACCCTAATTGGCTTTTAGCAGATTGGTAACTATATAAAGCAACAACAAAAAAGTCCCGCATTTCTGTGGGACTTTTTGCTGTGATAATTCTTCGAATATTATTTGATTCTGAAAGCTTTTTTCACTTTATCTACGAAATCTAATTTCTCCCAAGTAAAAAGTTCTACTTTTTTAGTAACACTTTTTCCTTCAGGAGTTCTAAAAGTTTTTGTAACAGTTTCGTTTTTGCGACCCATGTGTCCGTATGCAGCAGTTTCGCTGTAAATTGGATTGCGTAACTTTAAACGTTGCTCAATAAAGTAAGGGCGCATATCAAATACTCCTTCAACTATTTTTGCAATTTGCCCGTCAGTCATTTTTACTTTTGCAGTACCATAAGTATTCACATAAATACCCATTGGCTTTGCAACCCCAATTGCATAAGAAACCTGAACCAATACTTCTGAACATAATCCAGCAGCAACTAAATTTTTTGCGATATGACGTGTAGCATAAGCAGCACTTCTATCCACTTTACTTGGATCTTTTCCTGAGAAAGCACCACCACCATGTGCACCTTTTCCTCCGTATGTGTCAACAATAATTTTACGGCCTGTTAAGCCAGTATCTCCATGTGGACCACCAATTACAAAGTTTCCAGTTGGATTGATGTGAAAAGTAATTTTATCGTTGAAAAGTTTATGCAATGACACTTTTAAATGTTTCTTAACACGAGGAATTAATATCGATTTTACATCTTTAGTAATCTGCACTTGCATTTTCTTTTGATCACCTTTTGTAAAATCATCATGCTGTGTCGAAATAACGATTGTGTCAATTCTGATTGGCTGATTTTTGTCGTTATATTCAATTGTTACTTGTGATTTTGCATCAGGGCGAAGGTATTTCATTTGTTTGCCTTCTTTACGAATAGCAGCTAACTCTAACAAAAGCAAATGAGCCAAATCTAATGGCAATGGCATGTAATTGTCTGTTTCGTTAGTTGCATAACCAAACATCATTCCTTGATCACCAGCACCTTGTTCTTCCTTTTTCAATTTGTCAACTCCCTGATTGATATCAGAAGATTGTTCGTGTATAGCCGAAAGTACACCACATGAATCAGCTTCAAACATATATTCGCTTTTTGTGTAACCGATTTTTTTGATCACATCTCGTGCTATGGTCTGAACATCTAAATATGCCTTTGATTTTACTTCACCGGCAAGAATTACCTGACCTGTAGTTACAAGTGTTTCGCAGGCAACTTTTGAGTTCGGGTCGAATGCTAAAAAGTTATCAATTAATGCATCTGAAATTTGATCGGCTACTTTGTCCGGGTGCCCTTCAGAAACGGACTCTGATGTGAATAAATATGACATATTTTTATGGTTGTTTTTAAGTATTTACAAATGATAAATGGTCGGCAAAAATAATCAATTACATGAAGTTACAAAGCCTGTTACACTAAATATGTTTTCATGTAAAATTTATTTCCAATTTAATGGAGGCAAACATAAATTTGTATATGCAGGATATAGAACCCTACTATAATTGGAGAGATTTGTACCGTTCGGAAGACGATCGGCTTTCACCCTTTTTTCAACGTGAATACAGTGAGTTTGAATACATCAATACCATCTATAATTATGCAATTCATCCGCAATGGGACGAATTTGGTTCGCCAACTTTGTACATAAAAATACTTTATACTGATTACACAAAAGGGTTTGCTATTATCGAAATGATAGGAGAATGGAATGATGCCGTTACAAATGATATTATGTTTTTGAAACGAGATGTAGCTGAGCAATTAATGGAAAACGGAATCAGTAAGTTTATTTTGATTGGAGAAAATGTACTAAATTTTCACAGCAGTGATGATTGTTATTACGAAGAGTGGTATCAGGAAATAGATGAAGGATGGATTGCCGCTATAAATTTTCACGATCATGTTCTCGAAGAATTCAGAAAATCAAATATTGATTATTTTCTCATTTTTGGCGGAGAACTAGACGGAATGAATTGGAGAAAATTCTCACCAATGCAGCTATATTCACAGGTTCAACAAGTAATGCAACACAGGCTGGGATAATTATTTTACGAATACAAAATAATCACTTTGCTTTGCATACCAATTCAGACATACATATGAAAAAGCGACCCATAAAAATTTTATTTTTAACAGTAATTATTTTTCAATTAGTTGTTAAAATTTCAGCACAATCTGTTTCCGAAAATGTAATAACACTTACTAAGAAAGCACACAAAGGATATTTGCAAGATGCAGGAATGATGAGCGATGGCAACATTCAAATTACATATAAAATTGCTGGCGACAAAAAGAAGAACGAACTTTTCTACGAGCAATATATTATTGGAAAAGACCTTAAATTATCCGACACTAAACAAATCAGTGAACCCAAAGTTGATTCAAAACCCGACCGAGAAAAAATATTTTTTTCAGCAACGGTAGACCAAAACATGAAACTCATTCTCGAAAGGAGAAATGAATTGCAGGAGTGGAATACGAAAAAACAACAATTTGAAACCAAAAAGGTACTCAATAAAGAGAGCGTAAAAGCCGAAAACAGTTTAGGTCAAAATTATTATGGAATAGATCAATTTGTTGATGAAACAGAAAATGAATTAGTATTCGTTTATGTTGAGACCAAAGATAAATCCAATCCTAAAAAGTTTTTGTTTCTTTCAATTGATAAAGATTTAAAAGTTAAAGAAATACCGCTTGATATTTCGGGGTCGCAATCGTTGGTTTTTTCTTACCAGGTACCCAAAAAAGATGAAGGAAACGGCATTAACGGCAATGATATTATTTTGGTCTTTGCACCCAAAAAAACAGAATCTGATTTCTCAAAATATACCCTTGTTCACTATGATATGACAGGCAAATTGAAAACAAAAAAAGAATTCGGCAGCCCGGCATCAAATCTTTACATCAACTCGGCAGATGTAAAAAACGGTTCGATATATTTCTGTGCCACATCAACTTTAGATAAAGACCCCTTTGAAAAAGTGTTTACAGATTATGCAGCAATTTTGAGCCCTAAATTTAAAGGTTCACGAAATGCACAAATGCTTGAATGGGAAGAAAAGGGAAATCAAAAAATGGATAATTTTCATTTCCTGAAATTTACAGGAAATCAAATGGAATTTGCTACAACAGTTCCGATAAAAGATTTTAAATCTAAAGTTAAAAAGAGCTCAAATGGTGGCAAAGGTGAACCATACAAAGGAAAGAAATTTGATGTGCAGACGTTTTTTGTTACTCCCAATGGAGACTATTTAATTGCCGGACAAATAATTGACAAAACCACCCTTTCGAATGGAGATGTGGTTAAAACATATGAAGATATTATTTGTCTTCATTTTGATATAGCTGGAGATTTAAAAGCCCAATATGTTGTTGAGAAAATGAATGATGATCAGAAAAGTTTATTGTGGGAAATGCCAATGCATTTTTATTTAAGTCAGGATAATAAAAATGTTTATTGGGAAATTTATGAAATTAAAGGTGTTGAAGGATATGAAACTTATAAGGATGACGAAGATGGTCATAAAACAAACTTTGCCACTTATTTCCCTCGCATTGCTAAAATAGAATTAAGTTCGTCAAACATTGGAGAGTTCAAAGTTTTAGGGCAAAAAAAATATTTTATGAATAGAAATTATCCGGGAGTTTTTGTTCAATCTGACAATTCATATTTTTATTTTGGAAAAGACGAAGACAACGAGAAAATTTGGATTGGAAAAGTTACGTTCGACTGATAATATTTACGAAGAAATAATATTTACCAACAAAAGCTTGAAGCAGTTTTAAGCCTTAGTTTATTTTACATCCATGAAAAAAAGAGAAGAAAGCGAATATGGTACAATAATAATTTCAGAAGAAGATGTTATTGAAGTTCTCGGTGCGCGTGAGCATAACCTTAAAAATATTGATGTTATCATTCCTCGTAATAAATTGGTTACGATTACAGGGTTAAGTGGTAGTGGAAAATCATCACTTGCTTTCGATACCATTTTTGCCGAAGGACAAAGACGTTACATGGAAAGCTTCTCTGCTTATGCACGTCAGTTTATCGGTAACATGGAACGCCCCGATGTCGATAAAATAAATGGTCTCTCTCCAGTAATTTCTATTGAGCAAAAAACAGTTAATAAAAACCCGCGTTCAACGGTTGGAACAATAACCGAGATATATGATTTTCTTAGATTGCTATATGCGCGCGTTGCAGATGCATATAGTTATGCCAGCGGAGAAAAAATGATTAAAATGACGGAAGAACAAATTGTTTCTAACATCATTCAGCGTTTCGAGAATAAAAAAATTTCTATACTCGCTCCCATAGTTAAAGGACGAAAAGGACATTATCGAGAATTGTTTGAACAAGTGCGAAAGCAAGGTTTTACTAAGGTTCGCGTTGATGGTGAAATCAAAGACATCGTTCCTAAGATGCAAGCCGACCGATATAAAATTCATGATATTGAAGTTTTAATTGATCGCATCGAACCAAAGAATGATGCACGGTTTCGTATTTCTGAAAGTGTGAAGAGTGCACTAAAAATTGGTAAAGGAACTTTGGTGTTAATTGAAAATGATTCGACAAGTGTTTTCCATTTCAGTAAATTTTTGATGGATGCAATAAGCGGAATCAGTTATGATGAAGCACAACCAAATTCTTTTTCATTCAATTCTCCATATGGCGCATGCCCAGCTTGTGACGGACTTGGAGTGAAAAGTATTATAGATGAAAATGCAATCATACCAGATAAAAAACTTTCGATAAATAAAGGAGCAATTGTTCCTCTTGGCGAACCACGTGAGAATTGGACATTTGTGCAAATGCGTGCGCTTTCTAAAATGTTCAAATTTAGTTTTGCCGATCCGATTGAAAAAATTTCGCCCGATGCATTACAAGCAATATTGCATGGATATGATGAGCCTCTAAAAATTGAAACTACCTATTCAGGCCAGCCACAAAACTGGAGTTCGAAATGGGAAGGAATTGTTCCGCTTATCACACGTCATTATCACGAGAAAAGTTACGATGCCATTTATCGTTGGGCCGAAGAGTTTATGCAAATACAGCCCTGTCCCGAATGCGATGGAGCAAGGCTTAAGCGCGAATCGTTAAATTATAAAATTGACGGAAAAAATATAGCTGAACTAGCAGCAATGGAAATAAACCAACTTGGAAAATGGTTTGAAGATGCAGAGAAATATCTCGATGAAAAACAAAAAATAATTGCTGCTGAAATTTTAAAAGAAATTCGAAGTCGTATCAAATTTTTACTCGGTGTAGGCATAGATTATCTTACCTTAAATTCTCCTTCAAAAAGTTTGAGTGGTGGCGAAGCACAACGTATTCGTTTAGCAACACAAATTGGTTCACAACTGGTTGGTGTTTTATATATTTTAGATGAGCCGAGTATTGGTTTGCATCAACGTGATAATCATCGATTGATTGAATCGTTGAAGGAATTGCGCGATGTTGGTAATAGTGTAATTGTTGTTGAACATGATAAGGATATGATGGCAGAAAGCGATCATATTCTCGACCTAGGTTATGGTGCCGGAGTTCATGGTGGGCATATTGCTGCTGAAGGCACTTTGGAAGATATTCTGAAATCAGATTCGATTACCGCACAATATTTAAATGGTAAAAAGGAAATTGAAGTTCCGAAGAAAAGAAGAAAAGGAAATGGAAAAAAATTAGTGTTGAAAGGTGCTACAGGAAATAATTTGAAGAATGTTTCTTTCGAAATTCCACTCGGAAAACTTGTTGCAGTAACAGGAGTTTCTGGCAGCGGAAAATCTTCACTTATAAATGAAACGTTGTATCCAATTCTTCGACAATTTTTTTATAATTCGCATCAAAAACCTTTGCCTTATAAAGAGTTTAAAGGATTAGAAAATATCGATAAAGTGATTGAAATTGATCAATCGCCAATTGGCAGAACACCACGAAGCAATCCCGGAACATACGTGGAAGTTTTTGGTGAAATTAGAAATTTATATGCCAATTTACCTGAAGCAAAAATTCGTGGGTATAAACCCGGAAGATTTTCATTTAATGTAAAAGGCGGTAGGTGCGAAACTTGTCAAGGTGCCGGAATGCGAACCATCGAAATGAATTTTTTACCTGATGTGTATGTTCATTGCGAAACATGTAATGGAAAGCGTTACAATCGAGAAACACTTGAAATTCGTTTCAAAGGAAAATCGATAAACGATGTACTCGATATGAGCATTGAAGAAGCAGTTGTGTTTTTTGAAAACACACCACAAATACTTCGCAAAATTGAAACATTGCATGATGTAGGTCTGGGTTACATCACACTTGGACAACAATCAACTACATTGAGTGGTGGTGAAGCGCAACGAGTGAAACTCGCAACCGAATTGAGCAAACGTGATACAGGAAATACATTTTATATTTTAGATGAACCAACAACAGGTTTACATTTTGAAGATGTGCGAGTGTTGCTTGATGTGTTGCAAAAATTAGTTGAAAAAGGAAATACGATTTTGGTAATTGAACACAACATGGATGTAATAAAAGTTGCTGATCATGTGATTGATCTCGGACCTGAAGGAGGAAAATATGGTGGTGAAATATTGTGTGAAGGAACTCCTGAAGAAATTTGCAAAGAAACTAAAAGTCATACAGCGAGGTTTTTGAA
>CANKGI010000017.1 GCA_947481365.1 Bacteroidota bacterium
ATATCTTTATTCAATAATATATCAAGCTTAACTAAATGCGATTCGCGATAACCTATAGGATGATAATCGAATGAAGCATATCCGCGTGAAACAGTTTTCAATTTATCAAAAAAATCAAACACCACTTCAGCCAAAGGCATATCAAATTTAAGTTCAATACGATCAGTAGTTAAATAATGTTGATTGATGATAACACCGCGTTTATTCAAACACAAACTCATAATGGCACCGATGTATTCGGTACGGGTAATTATTTGTGCAGAGATAAATGGCTCTTCCAACCGATCAATCTTACTCACATCAGGCAAATCGGAAGGGTTATTTACAATAACGGTTTCGCCATTTGTTAAAAACGCATGATACGAAACGTTGGGAACAGTAGTAATTACAGTCATACCGAACTCACGTTCCAAACGCTCCTGAATAATTTCCATGTGCAACATTCCTAGGAATCCACAACGAAAACCGAAGCCTAATGCAGCCGAACTTTCGGGTTCATATGTCAATGAAGCATCATTCAACTGAAGCTTTCCCATCGAATCGCGAAGCTCTTCAAAATCTTCCGTATCAACCGGATAAATTCCTGCAAATACCATCGGTTTCACATCTTCAAAACCATGTATCGCTTCTGCAGTAGGGTTACTTAACAACGTAATGGTATCGCCAACTTTTACTTCTTTGGCATCTTTAATACCCGTAATTACATAACCAACATCGCCTGCGTGAATGGATTTTTTGGGTTCTTTATTCAATTTTAGTACACCAACTTCATCGGCAAAATACGTATTACCTGTTGCCATAAATTTGATGCTATCGCCTTTGGTAATTTTGCCATCCAAAATTCGGAAGTAAGCAATAATTCCGCGAAACGAATCGTACATCGAATCGAAAATCAACGCTTTTAAAGGTGCATCGAGGTTGCCTTTTGGAGGAGGAACACGATGAACGATTGCTTCAAGAATTTCGTGAACTCCTTGTCCGGTTTTACCGCTGGCACGCATAATATCTTCGCGTTTGCACATCGTGAGATTGACAATTTCATCACTCACTTCTTCGGGCATCGAGCTTGGCAAATCAATTTTGTTTAACACAGGAATGATTTCTAATCCCTGTTCAATTGCCAAATATAAGTTTGAAATTGTTTGTGCCTGAATTCCCTGAGCTGAGTCAACAATCAGCAAAGCACCATCGCAGGCTGCAATTGAGCGCGAAACCTCATAACTAAAATCCACATGCCCGGGAGTATCAATCAGGTTTAAAATATAATCTTCGCCATGCAAATGGTATTTCATTTGAATAGCATGACTTTTAATGGTTATCCCTCTCTCTCTTTCAAGGTCCATATCATCAAGCAATTGAGCCTGCATATCGCGCTTGTTGATGGTGTTGGTATACTCCAACAACCTATCGGCCAGCGTGCTTTTGCCATGATCGATGTGGGCAATGATGCAAAAATTTCTAATATTTTTCATACGTTATAAGCCGCGAAAATAGGTTTTGTAAAGGGATTTAGGAAATGGAAATTTTTAGCGATTGAGCAAAGGAATTGAAGGGAAACTTTGATGCTATTTTATTTGCTTATTTTTTAGTTCCTGAATTTTTTGAAGCTCTTCAATAGCCAGTTTATTTTTTGCGAATAACTAATTCAATTTCTTTGATAGATGCTGTTTGGGCACCATACGCATTGAGTGTTAATTCGTGCATATACATCATCCGTTCGAGCGGTGAAAGCTTCAGCGAATACAAACGATTCTCTTCCTCCAAACTTTCGAAAGTTGCTTTTCTAAAAGTTCCATACGGAAAAACCGGTTCGTTTACTTCGTTATCTTTTTCGGAATCCATTATTCAAATGTAAAAGAAAAAGTGGGAAGTGGGAAATAGGAAGTGAGAAGTGGCGTTTAGATATCTAACTCAATAACAAATAACACAAATTCTAATCATCATCTTTTTCTCTGTGTCCTTCTCCGCTGCTTTTTTCTCTTTCTAAATTGCCTTCTCCATGTGATATATCATGCTTGTTGGCACTTTTATGGCATGTGATGCAGTTCGAAAAATTTTCAATCCCTTCTTCGTTATGTTCATCTCTTATTTTACTTTCAGAATGTTCGTGACAACCATAACAAGTGTATACTTTAAAATTATTATTGGTATGACAGGTTTTGCATTCGGCATTATGATTTTTATCTAATTGAAAATATTTAGTATGATCGAAAGTTGATGGAATCCATTTTTGAGTTGTATGGCATTTATCGCAGTTGTCTTTTATTGCTTGATGAAAAGCATTGTTGGGTGTGAGATGACATGCGGTGCATTTATTTTTATCAACTCCCTGCAGCATATCGTGATTAAAAATAACAGATGATTTCCATCCCTTTGTAGTATGACAATTTTTACACGATGATGAAATTTGCAAATGAATTTTATCGGATGGCTTTTGATGGCAGGAGTTGCAATTGCTTATCATTTCAGATGAAAGCAGTACGTGTTTAAAATGACTTATTGAATGTTCAGGTACTATTCCTTTATGATCTGTGTGGCAGGATGTACATTCCTGTTTTGAAAATTGCTGATGAAATAAAATCTTCTTCTTTTCAAGATTTTCTTCAGTACTTGTAACTGAATCCTTCCCTATTTCGGAAAGCTTATGACAAGAAACACATTTATTGTTATCTATTCCCCAAAATGGTTTATGACAAGCTAAACATTTGTTGTTTAATTGCTGATGCCCTTTAACCAACTCACCGGGATTTAGCATTTGATAAGGATACAAATAGGTGAGTAAAATACACAACGTGATAACACCTGTTACAAGAAACTTTTTCATTTACTAAACATTACGATGGTTACAATATGCATCAGTACCAAAACGCCTAAAATAATTGTAATGGGCAGGTGTACAACCCTCCATTTTTTCATAAGATCAACAGTAAGCGAATCAAAAAAAAGTTTAGTATCTACTTCTTCCATACTCTTTCCCGAATTCAATAAATCGTGCCTCCTAATTTTGAGTGTATCAGTTGCCCGTTGCAACAAAAATTTGCCAACCAAACCGCTGGCAACTGCAATCAATAACATGAAAATAGCCAACCAAGGTAATATTGCATTGAAGTGAACACCTGCATGAACAAGCAACATGATTGAGCCAATCCATGCAATATTCGTGCATTAACAACAATTTTTTAGGAGAACCTGATTCGATAATCTTTCGCTTACGCAATGAATAAATAAAGGAAAATATGATAAAGAATGTACCTATATAACCTAGCGAACGACCTATTGAAAGAAGATGAAACCGATGTAGAAAATAATCAATAACGATAGCCAGAAAAATCATTAATGCGTACCATTGCATAAATGGGATAACATATTTTACAAACAATGTCTGTTTCATTTTTACAGTTTATACAATTAGCTTTATCTTTACGCAAACGTAACATTATTCCGAACAGAGAACATTACACAATTTTCAATTGTTATTATATCTTTCACAGATTCAAGTTTCAATAAAAAATATTCACATAACCATGAAAACCACAACCAACTTCATTCTTTCAAGCACCAACATTTTTAAAACTTACAAACAACTTGGCGAGAAAGCCATGGCTCAACTTAGCGCTGAACAATTATTTTGGATGCCCGAACCTGAGTCAAACAGCGTTTATCTTATTGTTAAACATTTGCACGGGAACATGCTTAGCCGCTGGACCGATTTTTTAACAACCGATGGAGAGAAAGAATGGCGTATTCGTGACAGTGAATTTATAAATGAAGGGATGAAGGGATTAGGTGATGATGTTTCGACTTCGCTCAACATGACACGCGAAAAAATGATGAAAATTTGGGAAGAAGGTTGGCAATGTTTGTTTGATACTTTGAACACATTAACCGAAGATGATTTGGGAAAAATTATCTCAATTAGAAGCGAAGAACATTCGGTGATGGAAGCCATCAACAGGCAAATAGCACATTATTCATCACACACAGGGCAAATTATTTTTCTGGCAAAAATGATGAAATCAGAAAACTGGAATTCGCTTTCAATTCCAAGAAATAAATCGGCTGAGTTTAATAAAAATATCATTAAGTGATGTTACTTCTCTTGATTGCGCATTCTTTGTCCTGATGGAGCTGAAACACCGAAATTGCGAATGTTATAGGTAAACATCAACATGTAATAACGATTGAGTACTTTTGTGCGACTGTCTTCAATATAAGTTCCGGTAATGTTTCGGCTGATGCTGTTGTTTTGATTTAAGATATCAAAAGTAAGAAAACGTATTTCGGCATTTTGGCTTTTAAGAAACTTGTATCCTACACCTCCATTCCACAAATAATAATTGATGTTATATGAACTTCCGAGTCCGTTGTAATACATATTTGTTACATCTGAACTCAACACCAGTCCTTTTAAAAGACTGCCCGTAAATGGCATTAAATTAAACTTGGCTGTTGCGGTATGATAAAAATAATTATTTGCTGTTCCCGATTGAATTGTGTTTTCTATTTTATTAAAATATCCCGAGTAGGTTATCGTAAAATCAACACGTTCGCTAATGTTACTTCCCATTACAAAACCCGAATTTATTCCATATGTGTTCGAATAATTCATCAAATTATTTATTTGCCCAGGTGTGCGATTGTAGGTTACCCCTAAATTTAAATTGAGATTACTTTTTAGTTTTTTTAATCCAAACCCATAAGTGACGTATGAATTTGCATTCATGTATCCGTCTAAATTTACAGGCATTGATATTTGTTTACCATTACCGATGGTGCTGGTTGAGTTGCCTATAAATGCCGAAGTGTAATTGCCACTCAACATGATAAAAAATGTTCGTCCTTTATCTGGATTTGACAAAGAAAAACGTGTGATAACATTATGTGAATAGGATTGAATGAGATTTGGGTTTCCGGTTGAAAGCAACAATGGATTTGAATTATCGATAACAGTTTGCAATTGCGAAATAGAAGGTGCATTTGTTGATGTACGATAAAACATTCGGAGGTTACTGTTCTTCGAAAACTTATGCATGAACATGGCTCCAGGAAGGTAATTGATGTAGGTTCTCGAAAGATTTGGATTTGAATCAACCGGGTAAGTAATTGTACCACCCAAACCAACCCATTGGTAATTTAAACCAAACATAAACATCGAATTTTCGGTGCGCATTCTATAACTCAAACCTCCACGTTGTGTGTTTACATCACTTATATATTTACTCGATAATGTATTGTTGAAATTGGTAAATTCTCCTGAAGTGGTGTCTTTCGAATTGGTTATTTTTTCAGAATTATTTACAGCATACGAAGGCGTATAATTAAACATCAGTTGCCCCATTTTACCAATAGGTTCGGTATAATTTATTGATGTTGAATAATTATAACCATTGGAAGAAGTTGGTGTACGTTGGTCGAACGGACTTACCGAGTCATTTAAAATGGTACCAATGGTTTTATAAAAATTATTTTGCGTGTATAAATCATTTGTGCCTGATTTTACATTCACATCTGTTCCAATATTCCACGAAATTGTTCGTCCGAATTTTGCAAATTTATGTCGCAGCAAAATGTTATTCGAAAAGCTATAGCCCGAACCTTTTGTTGAACTTGTATCGGATGTTTTATTCAATGGAAGCCTACTTAACAATGTCTGAATCGAATCGGTTGCACCCAAAAGTGTGGATGATGAACGGTAATCCTGAAAACTAAATTTCGGTGTAATGATTAATGAATTAGAAGTATCAAAATTATATTCAAAACGTGCGTTTATACGATGATTCAGATTTCGGAAAGAAGATATGCTACTCTGATTGTATTGTTCGTTGGCAAGCTTACCGAAATAATTTCTGGTTAAATTATTTTCGGTATTATTCTGTACTTCATTAAAAAAATAACTAGCCTGAATGGTTGCCTTTTTCCCCCAAGCATCAATGTAATTCAATCCAACCGAATTGGTAACATTTATTCCACTTTGCGATCCCACAACAAAATTATTGTTTCCTCCACCGCCTCCTCCACCACCGCCAAAAAAACCACCCATTCCTCCACGTCCACCACCACCACCTTGCGAGCCAGTTACGCCCAGTAAATCCTGTGACGAGAAATTTTGCTGATTGATATTGTTTGCTAAACCGATTACCGATATTCTTCTCGATCCTTTAAAATAATTCAGATTACCTCCGGCATTATATCTGTCGTCTGTACCATAACCACCATATGCTTTGCCAAACGTACCAGCACCTCTTCCATTTCGGGTAACGATGTTCATTGTTTTTTGTGTATTACCATCATCAAAACCGGTGAAATAAGATTGGTCGCTCATGCGGTCGAAAATTTGAATTTTATCGACAACCTCTGCCGGAATATTTTTTAAAGCAATGGCTGCATCATCACCAAAATATTCTTTTCCATCTATCAAAACTTTCTGAATATTTTCGCCTTGTGCTTTTACCACACCACCTTCGGTTGTGATACCAGGCATTTTAGTAACTAAATCCTGTGAACTAGCATCTTTATTAACTTTAAAAGCATTTGCATTTAATTCGGTTGTATCGTTTTTTAACTCCGATTTTATTATTTTCTCTTCTTTAACAACTGTCTTTAATCGTGTTGCAACTTCTTCCATTTTAAATACACCAACATCCGATTTCGAACCATTGATAAAAACAACATTTTCAAATTTGTTGAAGCCTACATAAAATGCTTTCATCTTGTAAACACCAAACGAAATATTTTTAAAATAAAATCTTCCTTTGGCATCTGTACTTGTTTGAACAACTTTTGTGGTATCTGCTTTGCTTACAAGCATTATACCAACACCAACAAGTGATGAGTTGTCTTTCGAATTAATAAATTTTCCGGTAACATCGGTTTGTTGTGCGTAAACTGCAACACTCAACAGCAAAACAAAAATGATATATAAAACTTTATATAATAATTTCATTCAATAATGATTCAAATCAATTAACTAATAATCTTAGTGTATTTTACATTTAAAAACCTCCGGGCCTTCGCATGCCATTATTCATCCCACCACCACCTGGTTGACGCATGTTTTGCTGTCCATTATTTCTGTATTGCTCCATCTCCTTCTGACGTTTTAATCGAAGATCTTCCATGTATTGAATGTATTTTGAATACAGCTCATCATTGGCCAGTATTTGCTTAACATTGTTATCTCTTTTTTGAGTCAATACTTTTATCACTTCTTTATTTTGAGCAGTATTATATAATTGCAACTCATCATAAAATGTTTTAAACACTAAAATAACCGAATCTTTTTTTGCCTTTTTAAAAGGAACACTTTCGTTCATTTTCTGAATAAATTTTTCAGCTCTTTCATCACTTGTTAATTGCTCTCCACCATTCCAATCTTGAGCACATAAACGAACACTGACAAACAAAACAACCATCAATAAAACTCTCGACAATCTCATTATAATTTGATTTAAAGGTGCAAATGAAGCAAATTTTATATGTTATGACTATTAAAAAAGTTTAATATAATTCTTGCGTATTTTGAACATAAGCATAATGTGCAACTATATTTGAATTTATGAAAGACATACTTTTTCTACATGGGGCATTATCCTCAAAAACCCAATTCGATCATTTATTTCCATTACTAAATAATAAATTTAACACAGAATCTATTAATTTTTCAGGGCATGGCGGAACACTAATCAATCCAAAAGGATATTCGTTTGAAGTATTTGCCGAGGATATTTTGAAGCATATCGACTCAAAAAAAATTGAGAAAATAAACTTATTTGGGTTTGGCATGGGTGGTTATGCAGCATTGTATTTTGCTAAATTATACCCCAATCGTGTTCAAAAAATATTTACACTTAACGTTAAATTTAAATGGGATGCAACCAGCACCCAAAAAGAAATGGCCTTATTAAATGCCGAAAACATGATGCTTAAAGTTCCATCGTTTGCCAATAACCTGATGATGTTGCAAGGTATTGAATTATGGAAAAATGTATTGCAAAGTACCAGCGACATGATGCTGAATTTAACCAAACAGCATTTTTTGGTTGATGATGATTTTGATAAAATTAATTTCCCCGTTTTAATTGCTGTTGGTGATAAAGACCTCTCATCAGGAATTGAACAATCTTTAGAAGTGTATCGTAAAATTAAAAACGCTGAATTATTTGTGTTACCTGATACAGATTACCCTTTTGAAAAAATTGATACTAAATTACTTTGTGCTGCCATTTTGCGTTTTTTTGAGTAGCATTTTTGTTTTATGAGATAAGTTGTTTAATTTGTTAAAAAATAATCAATATGAAAAGAGTAATTAATATAACTATTGTATCGCTGATGATCACTTTTGCTTCACTTTATTCTTGCAGCAAATCATCCGACACAACACCTACACCTACACCTACGCCAACGCCTAATCCGAATCCAACTTCTATTTATCCCGATTCGAACTATGCATTAGTTGATAATGTGAAAGAAGAATTTTCAATGGGATTCAATGTTCCTGGAGCTTCAAGTTGGGTTACAATGAACTGCCTTTCAACAGCTGGAGATAAAAGATTTACATTAACTACATGGACAACACCTCCAAGTGGATCTAAAACATACACAACTAAAGTTGCTCAATCATCTGATTCAAGTACGATTCAAGTATTATTGGATGTTGATTTAAATGGTACACCAGCAAGGTATACTGCATCAAACGGAGGTTCAGTAATATTTACTACTTCTGGCACATTTACTAAAGTTCAGTTTAAAGACCTTACGTTTGTAAAAGCACCTTTAGCTAATAAAATTGCCTCGGCTACTTTAACTGGGTCATATTAATAATTACCTTATTGTTATACTGAAAAAGGTTGTCGTTTAAACGGCAACCTTTTTTTTATATATTTGAAAATTACTAATCATCATTACATAAGCATGTTAAAACAATTTATATATTTCGTCATATTCATTTCAGCCATTTCGGTATTTGTAATTTCATGCGATACTTCAAGTGATCCTGTTGTGCCAAATCATAAAACAAATATCACTACAGGACCAAGTTATCCCGGCACCATTTCGTTTAATGGCGTTTCGTATAACTTAACCAATTCGGGATGTGGAGTTGATAAAACAGTAAGTCCTTATTTCTCCATGTCGGCAAGCAATGTAAGCGATAGTGTATCGTTGACATTTTATGTTGGCGATACAATTCCTGTTACAACGGCATCTACATACACCATTGTAAATGCCGATACATTTGCACAACGTGGACTTCAGATAAACGAAGCCATGCTCGATATCTTTTTTAAGAATGTTGAATATAAACCAAAAGGTGGCGAATCATTAAATATTACGCTATCAGATGTTAATCCTGTTTTTACTTTTTCGGGAGTTGCACTTGGGCTTGCACCAAGCGCTTCAGGAACAACAGTTAATTGTTCGTCAACAGTAAAATGTAAATAATTTCAGGAAATAAAGCTGAAAGTATCTCCGTCAAATAATCCTTTATCGCTTAGTTTTAAATGTGGTATTACGAGTAATGCCATAAATGATAGACTCATAAAAGGTGCACGTAATGTTGAGCCTAAAACATCAACAGAAAATCGGTGGATTATTGAATAAGTTGAGGCAACTTCCCATGCATCACAGTTACTCATCAAACCTGCTACAGGCAAAGGTAGAACATGCATTTCATTTTCTTTTACAGCAGTCAATCCTCCTTTATTTTCGATAACAAGATTTACAGCATTTAATATCTCCAAATCATTTACACCTACTGCTATAATATTATGCGAATCGTGTGCAACTGATGATGCAATTGCACCAGATTTTAATCCAAAGTTCTTGATATATGAAACAGCAACTTTTGATTTGTTATATCTATTTACAACAACCAATTTCAATACATCATTTTCCACGTTCAATTTTCCACTTTCAATTTTCAAATTATTCGTAATAAGCTGTCCATCTAAACATTCAATCACATGTTCCGTTTCTTTTGGTGTATAAAAAAACTCATCTATTGTTAATGGCACAATCGAAAATTGATTCGGAGTTTTTGCTGTAACTGATTCGATGAATGATTTTCCTTTTTGGGCAACGAGCTTCCCCTTGATAAAAGTTTTGTCTACTATAAAATTCTTTAGATCCGATGTAACAATAAAATCTGCTTGATCTCCAACTCGTAATAACCCAACCGGAAGTTGATAATGCTTAACTGGATTTAAACAGGCAGCTGTTAAAACATTAAACATATCAAAACCCTTGTTAATTGCTCTAGCTACAAGTTGATTAATGTGTCCTTCAATTAAATTATCAGGATGTTTATCATCACTACAAAACATAATGTCACTGCAATGATGCTGAACTAATGGAATCAATTCTTCAAAATTTTTGGCTGCACTTCCTTCACGAATCAGCACTTTCATTCCAAATTTTATTTTCTCTTCTGCTTCGGCTATCGTATAACATTCGTGGTCGGTACTAATTCCGGCATCAATATATTTTTTGGCAGCATCTCCTGTAATACCGGGAGCATGTCCATCAACAGGTTTGTTGTACTTTTTGGCTGAAGCAAGTTTTTTTAATACTTCATCATCACCATTCAGCACACCCGGAAAATTCATCATTTCTGATAAATATAAAATCTCATCACGTTTGAGTAAATCATCAACTTCTGACGAATCGAGAGTTGCTCCGGCAGTTTCAAATATTGTGGCGGGAACACAACTTGGTGCGCCAAAGAAAAAATGAAAAGGAACTTTTTTAGCATTTTCAATCATGTAATCAACGCCACTTATTCCTAGCACATTTGCAATTTCGTGAGGGTCGCTCACCGTAGCAACTGTACCATGCAAGACTGCAAGTCGCGCGAATTCGGATGGTACAAGTAATGAACTTTCGATATGTACATGCGAATCTACAAAGCCTGGAAGTACATAATCGGTAAGCACTTCATCAATCTGGATGATAGAAATAATGACACCATTTTCAATACGAATTTCAGAAGGAATTATCCTTCGATTTTCAATATCGATAAAATTTGATTTGACAATAAATGAATTCATGAAGGTTGATTGTTAAATGATAAATTGACTCACTTATTTTTGAGTTCGTGCACATAAAACATAAATGGCAGGAAAGTTTTTACGCCTTCGGCAATCCAAATATTTCCGGTTTCACCCTGCAAAATAATACGCATTTCTTTATCGAATTTCATTTCAAACTCGCTCATACTTTGCAAACATGCTCCACAACAAGTTATGGGTTCTTTTACTACGTAATTTTCGGCTTTTACAGTAATGGCAATTGAAACAATTGGTACATCCGGAAATTTTGCTCCGGCATGGAAAATGGCCACACGTTCGGCACATAATCCTGATGGTGAAGCAATATTTTCCTGATTTGAACCCAGAACCACTTCACCATTTGCAAGTAATACTGCTGCCCCCACATGAAATTTTGAATACGGTGCATAAGCAGTGTGAACAGCCTCTTTGGCCTGTTTAAGCAGTGCCATATCTGCTTCATCCATACTCGAAATGTCTGTTATGTTTTTTATAACTGAAACTTTTTTTATCTCTTCCATCACTTCAAGTTTACAAAAAATAAATAAGTAGTATTAGTTTCGCTCAAAATTTATTACCACCAATGAAAAAAATACTTGTTATCGGAGCGGGACTTTCGGCATCATATCTTATTAAATATTTACTCGACAATTCCTCATCACAACTATGGAAAATTACAGTTGCTGATGCTGATTTATCGAATGCTCAACATAAAATAAATAATCATGAAAACGGTATTGCTGCCGAGCTAAATATTAACAACAGCACCCGAAGAAGTGAACTGATCAGCGAAAACGATTTGGTTATTTCAATGCTTCCGGCATCAATGCACATGTTGGTTGCAAACGATTGCATCACCCATAAAAAACATTTGATTACAGCTTCCTACATTTCTGAAGATATGCAAAAACTTCATGCAGATGCATTAAAAGCAGGTGTTTTGTTTTTGAACGAATGTGGACTTGACCCCGGTATTGATCATTTATCGGCAATGAAAATGATTCATGAAATTCAGCATAAAAATGGAAAAATTACATCTTTCAAATCATTTTGCGGTGGTTTGGTTGCACCTGAATTTGACGACAATCCGTGGAATTATAAATTTACATGGAACCCTCGCAATGTTGTTGTTGCCGGACAAGCAACAGCTCAATTTGTAGAAAATGGCGAACTGAAATTTATTCCTCAATCGAGAATTTTCACACAAACAGATCCAATAAATATTGATGGATATGGAGAATTTGAAAGCTATGCAAACCGCGATTCGTTAAGTTATATCAAACCATACGGAATTGAAAGTGCAAATACTGTTTTGCGTGGAACGCTAAGAAGAAAAGACTATTCAATTAACTGGAACAATTTAATAAAACTTGGACTGACAGATGATAGTTTCATTATTCATGATGCTGATCAACTCACCTATCGCGAATTTGTTAGTGCTTTTACACCAGGACATGGAATTAACAAAATTGAACAACGTGTTTGCGATTTTCTGAATATCAAAATAGAATCATCTGAATTTTCAAAGCTAAAGTGGCTCGGTTTGTTTGATGATGAAAAAATAAAATTAAAAGAAGGAAGTCCAGCTCTCATTTTGCAAATGTTACTTCAACAAAAATGGAAATTGAATACAGGTGAACTGGATATGATTGTTATGCACCACCAAATTAAGTATGAATTAGGAAGTAAGAAGTTGGATGTAAGTAGTTCGTTGGTTGTGAAAGGCGAAAATGAAGTGCTTACCGCAATGGCTAAAACAGTTGGATTGCCAATGGCTATAGCTGCTAAACTTTTGCTTAGTGGTAACATAAAAGCCCGTGGTGTTGTGATGCCAATTACTGCAGAATTTTACGAACCTATACTTGCCGAACTGGAAACATTTGGGGTAAAGTTTGTTGAAGGGTAAAAAAGGGATGAAGGAATTAGGTGATGAGGAGATGAAGGTTTTGTCAGTTAGAGTGGAGTCGAGAACAACTTTGCGAATTTAGCTGTTAAAAAGGAATGAAGGATTGAGGAATAAGCAAATCATCAAATTATCTAATCGTCTAATAATCTCATACAACCCTTCCTTCCCAAAGCAAAAAATCTTTAGTGAGTTGATAATATTCCTCAGTAGGATTTCCATTATCTTCATAAATGGTAAAAACCTCATGTTGAGTATCACATTTATGTTTAACAAAACACATCACTAACCTGTTATAGTCTTTAGATGGTTTGGGTTTTATTTGAATTTGTTTAAAAAGAAATAACTGATATTTCTCAGCAATGATAATAAATTCTGCTGCTTCATTTTTGGGTAATATTGTCCAAAAATATCCTTCATCGCATAACCTATTCTTTACCTCTTCACCTAAAACATCAAACGACAAATACTCATCTTGCCTGGCTTTAGCACGGACTTCATTTTGAATTGCAAAATTATTTTCAGTTTTAAAATAGGGAGGGTTGGTAATAATTAAATCATAATCATTTTCAATACACTCAAAATCTTGAATAGATGAATGAAATGAATTTAACTGTTCAATCCAATCTGAATTATGAAAATTCTCCCGAGCTTCTTTATAGGTAGCTTCATCTATTTCAACTGCATCAACCAAGGCATTTGTTTTTTGTGCCATCATTAATGCTAAAATGCCTGTTCCTGTCCCAATATCAAGAATGTGATCTTCTTTTCCATTACCTGCAAAACAACCCAACAAAACCGAATCGGTGCCAACTTTCATTGCCGATTTTTTTTGGTAAATGCCAAATTGTTTAAATCGAAATCTATCCGAGATGTTTTCCATTTTGAGATACAAATAAGTTTAATATTCTGATTCCAATAGTATTTATTTAACCGTAATTATGTAATCCATCCTATAATCCGAATATGGCAAATAATCAGGCTGAATAAGCTTTTTACCAACCATATTTAATTCTTTGCAAATCACTTTCAATTCATCTTCGCTCCAAAATTTACCCATGTCGTTTTTATCCTGAACGGTTTGTTTTACCAATTGCAAAATCCTGAGTGGCGAATTGTAATACATAAAAAACTTTGAACTATCTGGCACATCACCAAGAAAAATTTGACTATCTTGTTGTAACATTTTTCTCAAATGATCTATCACTTTTTTCCCTTTTTCGAATATACTAAAATACTGAAACGAAAAATACAGATTCACTTTTGTGAAATGTTGGGCATGAAAATTAAATGAAGATGATTCGATTGGGTTAAGTGCATCAGCACAAACAAAAGTTATTTCAGGATAATTTTTAGAAGCCTGCTCAATTAATTTTTCGGATAAATCGGCACCTACAATTTTCTTGCAATACTTTGCCAATCGTGAAGTTAGTAATCCATTTCCACAACACATATCCAAAACAATATCATCAGATTTTATGTCGAGCGACTTTACGATATGTTCAACAATGTTATTGAGCATTTCTTCATTTTGCTCAGCGTTTCCACCTATACGCGCAACTTGTGCAAATGGATTTTCGCTTGTGGCTTTTTCATCCCAAAATGTTTTCCAGTTCATTTGTCTAATTAAAAATCAGATACGAAAATACCATATTCAACAAATAGTAGATAAATAAGTTCGAATTATGTATTTACTAAAATGATTTAATGATTAAACTTGCAACGATGACAAAAAAATCGGGGAATCGTTTTAAAAACCTGCTGAAGAAAATATGGAAGTTTTTTCTTCAACTGATTATACTCGGTTCTCAACTTATTTTCCTGTTCATTATTTTTTATCGGGTGGTACCTATTCCGGTTACGCCTTTGCATATTGTGCGACTAGCCGAACAAGTTGTAGATGGCAGACCCATGCGGCTTTCGAAAGATTGGAAAAGTATCGATTATGTTTCCGATAAATTTTGTCTGGCTGTAATTACATCAGAAGATGTAAAATTTATACAGCATTACGGTTTTGATTTTGAACAGATAAAAAACTCCATCGAACGGGGTTTTAAAAAAGGAAAACAAATGCGTGGAGCAAGTACCATCTCCCAGCAAACTGCAAAAAATCTTTTCTTCACACCCAAACGCAGTTGGATACGAAAAGTACCTGAAGTGGCTATTACCATGTGCTTGGAATTGCTTTGGACAAAAAAACGAATACTCGAAGTATACATTAATATTATCGAAATGGGAGAAGGTATTTATGGTGTAGAAGCTGCTTCGCAAAATTATTTTCATAAATCATCATCCATATTATCAGCTCACGAAAGTGCATTGATTGCATCGTGTTTGCCTAACCCACGCAAATGGACACCCGATAAACCAACACGTTTCATCAGTCGTAAATCTTCTATCGTACAACATTATATGCCATACATTGGAAATTTACCATGGCGAGAATAAAGCAATTGAGCAGTGATAAATAACATTAACTTTATATTGAAATCAGTAGTATTGCAAAAAAAATAACTTTTGAAAAAGTCAATCACATTTATCATCAATCCCATTTCGGGTGGCATTAAAAAAGATATGCTTCCGGCACTCATCGGAAAATATATCGATAAAAATATTTTTGATATTGAAATTGTTTTTACGCGCTCTGCTGAACATAATGTAGAACTTGCACAAAAAGCTGTTGAGCAAAAAAAAGATATTGTTGTGGCTGTTGGTGGCGATGGAACGATTAATCATATTGCAAAATTTGTTACGGGCACACAATCAACCATGGCAATCGTACCTGTTGGCTCGGGCAATGGGTTGGCAAGACATTTGGGCTTATCGCTTAATCACGAACGTTCGCTTAAAATCATCAATCAACTTAAAACCATTTCGGTTGATACCGGTAAAGCAAACGATGCATTTTTTATCAATGTTGCCGGTGCTGGTTTTGATGCGCATGTTAGTCACATGTTTGCCACTGCACCCAAACGCGGTTTAATTAGTTATGCAAAAATTACACTTGCCGAATTTGCCCGATACAAATCGAGAAGTTATGAATTGATTATTGACGGTAATAAAGTAAACGAAAATGCTTTTTTGGTTTGTGTGGCTAATGGTTCGCAATACGGCAACAATGCTTTTATAGCACCCGGAGCCGATTTAACAGATGGTGTTTTTGAAGTGAGTGTGCTCAAACCTTTTTTGAAACGACATGTGCCCTTTATTGGATTGGAAATGTTTACCAAAAAATTTGGCAACTCAGCATATGTAAAAACCTATCGCGGAAAACACATTATCATTAACCGCCCTTTTGCCGAAGTAGTGAACATTGATGGAGAACCGGTGATGTTGGAAAAAGACCTCGACATTCAAATCAATCCGGCATCATTAAAAGTGATTGTTCCGTAGAGAATAAATTTTAGTTTTGCACGATTGGTTATCTATAAAATTACATGAGCAATAAAAATAAAAACCGCGATGGTATCGTCTATTCAACCAACAGCAGTTTTGAATATACCGAAACGAATAACGATGATGCATTTACTTTACCAAATGCAGAACAAAACCTACGTGTATTTTTAGACAGAAAAGGCGGAGGCAAAATGGTTTCGCGGGTAAATGGTTTTGTGGGTTCGGAAGATGACATGGATGAACTTGGCAAGTTGCTAAAAAAACATTGCGGTGTGGGTGGCTCGGTAAAAGATGATGAAATTTTAATACAGGGTGATCATCGTGATAAAATTGTTGCCTTTCTTATTAAGCAAAATTATAAAGCCAAAAAAGCCGGAGGATAAATTATTTTTTTATCTTTTTTCGCCACAAAGACACGAAGACAAGAAGTAACACTAAGAATAATCTTTGTGCTTCATAGTGCCTTTGCGCCTTAGTGGCATTATTATTTTTATGCTGAATTATGTGAGAAGTCTATTATTTTTTTATCGTTTTATTGATTGCTAAAATATCATCAACCTCAATAATATTTTTGCTATAACCATTTAACGTTACTTCAATCATTGCTTGTCCCACTTCGGCAAGTGTAGTTGCAAATTTTGGCATTATCGCTTTTAGTAACGGATACATCCAACCAACATAGTTATAATACTTCTGCGTATTTTTTAATCCTGGCGTTGCTTTCATAAATCCCGGACGAAAATTAAACACTTTTTTGAAAGGCAATTTCATCAAATCATTTTCGGTTTTGCCTTTCACACGTGCCCACATCGAATTGCCTTTTTCGGTGCTATCGGTTGCCGCTCCCGAAACATAACAAAAGGTCATTTTTGGATTTTGCTTGCTCAACACATTTGCAAATGCAAGCGTTAATGTATATGTGAGTTTAAAATATTCGGGCTCCTTTTTTCCAATTGAAGTTACTCCCAAACAAAAATAACAAGCATCGTAATCGGTCAGTTTATCTTCAATAGAAGTAAAATCATAAAAATCATCATGCACAATTTCGGTCACTTTGGGATGTATAATGCCACACGGTCTGCGCCCTACTACTAATATTTTTTCAATTTGCGGATGATGTAAACATTCGTGCAAAACGCCTTCGCCAACCATTCCGGTTACACCGGTTATAATAACTTTATATTTTTTATCCATGATTCTTAACTGTTTAACCAATCAAAATGAAGATTGTTTTAACTCGTGCCGAAATTAGTAAAATCAATCTATTCAGCTAAATCTTAAAAGTCAAAAACATATTTTAACGACTAATTCACAATTTACGCACACGTGGAAAACGTGGGTATAAGTGACAAGCGTAGAAGCTTATGTTAGTAGCAGATTCAAGAAATATTATGCTGACAAGACTCATTGTTTTAAATTCAAAAGTGTATGGCAAAGCGGAAATCCGCCTTGACGATTGCGACTCATTACAACTTGTAGGGCCCAATAATATCGGTAAGAGTACACTCATTTATGCACTTAACTTTCTGTTTATTATTGATGGTCAGAAAATGACTTTTAGCGGACAGCGAAGAGGTGATAAAGAAACCATTCATCATTACTTCCCTGTTCATAACCAGAGTTATATTGTTTTTGAAGTTTTTAAAAAATCGTATTACAGCATCATTGTAAAACGTGATGCCGAAAGCAATTTGGAGTATTACAAATTTGAAAGCGAATACAAAGAAGAATTTTTTATTGACGAAGAAAAACGTTTGCTCAAATTTGAAGATGTAAAAGAACGTTTGTTCGAAAAAGGATTAACACTTGAGCAGTATAAAGATAAACGTGATGTTTTCTCTCACGTATACCAGCGCGGACGTAGAAACAATGGTGTTGTTTGGCTTGAAGATTCGGTTCGTACAGAAGGATTGAGCAATAATTTTTCGCGCATTTATCGTTACCTCATCAATACAAAACTCATCAACAATAAAAATTTAAAAGAAGCTTTGATTGTTGCTGATAATCGTGAAAACGAAACGCTCAACTTTTCACAGAAAAACAAAAAAGATATAAACGACCTAAAGAAAATAAATAATGAAATTCGCAATTTACGTTCTGTAAAAAATGAGTTTGATGAGTTTAGAGAATTGGTAAGTCAGTACAACGCGAAAGCAAGAATCATTAGCGAATTGTATTACGGATTTACAAAAAGTTACAGCCATACTTTACCCGAATTACAGGTTCAGTTTCATGACAAAGATAAGTCGATTGAAAGTTTGAAAACCGAAGTGAATGAAGTGTTACAGCCTAAAAAAGCTGAGCTCGACAGAAAAATTGGAGGAAAAGATGCTGAGATTGAAACCCGCTCAATGGTTACCAAAGAAAAAGAACTTGAGCTCGATGAAATAAACAGATTTGAACCTACAAAAATACTGGAAGAGCAACTTGCCAATCACGACCAAAAGCGAAAAGAAATTGAATCGCGATTGACAATGGTTGAAATGCAAAAGCTCAACAGCAAACAAATTGAAACGCGTGTTCAGGTCATCAAAACGCATAATGAGCGTCTTGAAATGCAGGTAAAAAATTACAGCAATTTGTTGATCAATAAAATTTCGGGCTCAGTTGAAAACAGAAAAATGTTGAATGCGATTTTGAGTGAGCAAGTAAATAGTTTACCGGGAGATCAGGTGCTCAAACAAATTCACAAAATCACTAAAAAGCTAAACATTTTTGATGGTGAAATTGATATTTCTAAAAATATTGAGCTGAAAGATTTTAAAAGTGTGGAAGAGTTGAAAGAAGAATTAAAATCGTCAAAAGAAGAATTAAAACAACAAGAGAGTTTATTGAATGTTGTAAAGAATATTGAAAAATCGCAAGCCGATCTTCAAAGCATCAATACTGAGATAGACGTTATTAAAAATAAACTTCAAAAAATAAAAAGCAAACCGGCTCTTGTTAAAACAATTGAAAAATTAAAAGCCGAAATTAATGAGTTGGTTCAGTTAAAAGACAAGTTTGAAACCGAACAAAAAGCTATTGCAAAAAATATTGCAAAAAAATCAAACGAGTTACAAGAGCTGATTGACGAAAAACAAAAACGTCAGGAACGTATTGGTAAATTAATTGAATACAAACGTGAATTGGATGAGCTAGGTTTGGTTGGCGAAGAATTTGAAACCAACGAAAACCTCGACCAGTTGTACAACAAAATAAAACTGAACTGGAACGACAGAATTATTTTAAAATCAGATAAAGACCATTTGTTCGAAAAATTACGCGACAAATTGCAAAGCACCTTTGCCGATGAAAATGATTTTATAAAATATGTAGAAGAAGAAGTTGCATTGATTGAAGATAAAGAACGAAGCGTTCAATCATTGCTCGAGAGTATTTCTACTCAGTTTGCAAACCCTGCATTTACCATGCTGAAGCGTTATGAAGAGTTCAAAGAATTTATTTATAACAAGTTCAATCATAAACTTACACAAACTCGCATATCGGATATTGAAGCATTAACCATTGAATTGGATGACAACAAACGTGTGATAGATGAGTTGAAAAAGATTTCGCAAATTCAATCGGTTAGCGGACAATTAATGTTTGAGTTTGATAATTCGGAAAACTTAAAAGTGCTCGATAATTATCTCGAAAGTGGAAAGAAATTGGAGTTTGATGACTTGTTTAATATCAACCTGAGTCTTACTCGTAAGGGAAACACCAAACAAGTTGATTTGGGAGATCAGATAGAAAGTGATGGAACGGATAAGATGATTCGATTGGTAATTATCATGAACATTATTAACCGACTTGCCATCAACGATCACGAAAATCGGATTGCTCTATTTATTGATGAGGTTGCAACGATTGATAAGAAAAACCGACCAGAGTTAGTACGTTTTTGCAAGGAGCATCATTTCATTCCAATCTTTGCAGCACCTGATGCTGTAGAAGGTTTTGGTAAATACTATTTCATTTATCCGAGTGTTGGCAAAATAAACGTGAGCGAAAAATTCAATGCCGTATACGGAGAAAGAACAGCTGATGTTTCGGCAAATTGAAATGATAAATGTTGAGTGTTAAATTTTAAATGTATAAATGCCAATAGCTAAAAGCTAGCAGCTAAACGCTAAATAAATGAAAGCAGAACCTAAAACGATCATAAATTTCTTATCAAATCATTTTGAGACAGTCAAAGATTTGTTTGAAACACAAACAAAAGAAGGATTTGTTCGGAAAGAGTTTTTGAATGAAATATTAAAAGAAAACGATAGTGATATTTTCAATCAACTCATCGAATACAAATTCTTAAAAAAGCTCGGTGATGATTATGAAATTCGTGGTGTGTATTTCAAATTCTTCGAATTCATTTTAAATGAATTTAAACCATTGCTTCCCGAAACCATTGAAAAATATGAACAGTCCATCGGTTCATTATTCAAAAAAATAAGAGAAGGAATTGCTAAAGACAGAAACATTTTAGTACAACGTATTAACGAATTGTACAATGAAGTGCGCGAATTTTCTGATTCGGTAGAAAAAAACACTTTGCGATTGGTTACCGAAACACGCGAGTTGAAATCGAACGTAGATAAAATAGATTACAAAGAAAAAGTACGTAAAGCTTCTTTCTGGATTGATTACTACATCACTCCGCTCAATAGTATTTTGGATGTAACACATCCGCAATCCATCACTAACAGGTTGTTCGAAATTTCGCAGTATGTAAATGTACGTAGGCTAAATTTTGATGATGAGAATACACGTATTCAATTCGAAAAATTGTATAATTTCTTAGTACAAACCAATGATGATTTAATGCGTCAGTCGAAAATTCTGACAAACGAATTATTACCATTAATTGAACGTATTCGCACCGAATCGTTGATTCTTACAGGCTGGATAGAATTTTTAAAACAACCTTACAAAGCACCAATTCCAAAAGTGTTTAAAGTATTCAGAGAAGTTCCTTACAGCAATGATATGTACTGGAATGCAAAAGAATATTTTGAACAGTTTGAAGGAAATGATGAAGTAATTCTTGAAGATGTTCAGCTCGAAGATTTTGAAAAATGGATTTTTAATAAAGAATTATATCACAATAAATTGATTCAGAGTTTGCCTGTAAACAGCTTTTTTGAATGGGCAGGCAAAACCCTAAAAGGAGAATACAAATCGATTGAAACAGATAAATTTTTCTCATTAACTACTTTATTATTCGAAGAAGGAATCAACCTTGAGTTGGATTCAAAATCAGACCGACAACTGATTAAAACTTCGCAAATGAATTTACGTGTACCAAAAATAAAAATTACAAAACATGGAATTTCCTAGATATCACAAAGAAATTGTTACTGATTTACTGGATGGTAAATTTATTTTAGCCTCCGACCCAAAATTTGTTGAACTCAAAAACAGCATCGAGTTTTACAATTCGTTTTTTAAAGAGAGTTTTGATTTTGACGTAGAGTTAAAATCTGATTTCGCCTATATTTTATCAGCCGAAACAAACGAACAACTATCGCGTGATATTTGTATTTTCTTTGGTTTGCTTTGCTATGAATTAGATAAAGACGGGAAGAATTTTTTGGAAGAAATTCAATATGCCGAATTTGAAACCGACATGCTTGATTCGTATTTTGACAACTCGGCTTATATCGATTTGATTCAAAATAATAACCAGCTTAAAAATAGCGAAAACAGAAAACAGTTTATCAATAACCTCGGAAGAAGAAATATTATTGAAAAGACTAATGACAAAAAGTTTAGCTTCACTCCTGCTCACAAAGTGTTTATGGATTTTGCAGCAAACTTTGCTAAAGGCAAACTCACATCAACAGATGTAGAAGTTGAAACGAATGAGAATAAATAATCTACTCATTTTGATTAAGTTTTTTATTGCATGAGAATCAAAATTCAAATTGTTTTTGTACTCTTTTTTTGTACTTCGATATTGTATGCGCAATCTTCAAAAAACAGGAAAATTGTATTACAAAAAATCGACACAGATAGTTTAAATGTGCCGCTCGACCCAACATACTATTATTTTCCGATAAATATGTTTGTGAACAATAACGACCGAAATAAAAAACTCAGTAATTTTCTCGACCGTTGGTATTCGCACATGCTTTATGCAATGAATGAACCCATATTGTATAATACCATAAACAATGTTGAAGTTTATCGGTTTACTTGGCTCAGACGTTTTGGAAACCCTGTTAGTTTACGAATTGAAAAAAACGACAACAGCATCAAATTGTACATCAAACAAACGGATGGTACCGGAGGATCGGAACCAGGAAATATAAAATTGAATACCGTAAAAACATTAACTCCTGAGCAATGGGAAATTTTTAAAACAAAAATTGAAAATATCCATTTTTGGAACATGTCGGTTGAAGAAGCAAAAGAAATAGACACCGATAATTCGGAGTGGATTTTGGAAGGACGCAAAAACGACAGATATCATTTTGTTACACGAACATCTCCGCATGATTACAACATGAAATTTTTTAGAAACTGCTGCGAATACCTTCTATCATTGAGCGAAATAAACACCCAAATAAAAAATATTCATTAAACATACCTAATGAATACAACCGAAAAATATTTATCAATTATAGGTGTAACTGCAAATTCGAGTGCTGATGAAATTAAAAAAGCATATCGAGAAAAAGCAAAGATTTTTCATCCCGACAGAAATAAAAATGCCAATGCACACGAGCAATTTATTTTGCTGAATGAAGCGTATGAATACCTGATTGATTTAAAATCGGGGAAACAAAACAAAAAACAAACGAGTGAATATGATGCTGCTTGGCAACAGCAACAAAAGCGTGAACAAGCAAAAGCACGTGCACGTGAATTTGCACGAATGCGTTACGAAGAATTTATTGCATCTGATTATTACAAATCACTTTCGTCAATCACAACTG
>CANKGI010000018.1 GCA_947481365.1 Bacteroidota bacterium
CACTACCCATGCATGAGCATGATTTTCGTTGTGGATTTGCTCGATCATCCTGCAGTAATTGAAATTGAAGCTACCGCAGTTATTCCTGATTATGTTACAGAATAACTACTGAATGACAATTGAATAACAATGAATGACAACCGAATGACAACTGAATGACAACCGAATGACCACTGAATGTCAACTGAATGACCACTGAATGACCACTGAATAACAATGAATGACAACTGAATAACAACTGAATGACAACCGAATTAACCGACATACAGAAAACGATTCAACAAACCTTCCGCAATTTTGCAGAGAAGAAAGTAAAACCTGCTGCTGCAAAAATTGATGAAGAGAAAAAGTTTCCACTTGATTTATTTAAACAAGTTGGCGACTTAGGTTTTTATGGAATGCGTTATCCTGAAAGTGCCGGAGGAAGTGGTTTGGATATTGTTTCCTATTCGTTAGCTGTTATCGAAATTGCAAAAGGATCTTTATCTCTAGCAGCTGCATGTACTATGCAATCACTGATGGGAACTTATTTTTTATATCGTTTTGGAGATGATGAAATCAAACAGAAATATTTCTCTGAAGCATTAAAAGGAAATAAAATTGGTGGTATATGTATGACCGAACCAAATGCCGGAAGTGATTTAATGGGAGTAAAAACAATTGCAAAAGTTACTGAAGAGGGATTTATTCTCAACGGTCAAAAAACATGGGTAACATCCGCACCTGTTGCTGATTTTTTTACAGTGCTTGCACGAACTGACAATCATGAAAACTTGTCGATATTTTTTGTTCCGGCAAATTTAAAAGGTGTGATGGTGGGAAAAAGTATTGAGAAAATGGGTGTGCGAGGATCGGTGACAAGCGAAGTTGGCTTTGTGGATGTTCATCTTCCTAAAAATTATTTGCTCGGAGAAATTGGTGGCGGAACAAAATGCCTGAAAGAAATTCTTGCTGAAATTAGAATTATGACTGCTGCCTTAGCAATTGGTGTTGCAACAGCTGCATATGAAGAAGCACTCGAATATGCAAAAACAAGAATTCAGTTTGGTAAACCAATCGGAAAATTTCAGGCAATACAAATGAAGTTTGCCGATATGGCTGTTCAACTAGAAATGGCAAAACATTACACGTTATATGCAGCAACTTTATCTGACAAAAATTTACCACGACATAAAGAATCAATGATTGCAAAATTATATGCATCCGAAATTGCAAATTCAATTTGTGATGAAGCTTCGCGAGTACTTGCATCATATGGTTATGCCGTTGACTATAATATTGAACGCTATTTACGTGATGCTCGATTTACTTTAATTGGTGGAGGAACATCAGAAATTTTGAAAATAAATATTGCTAAAGAATTAGGATTATGACGATAGTTAAACAATTGTCATACATAGTCATTCAGTCGTCACTCTTTATTTTTCAAAAGCGAATGACAACTTAATTACAATTGAATGACCACCGAATGACAATGAAATGAATGACAATGAAATGAATGACACAAAGTGAATGACACGAAGTAAATGACAACAAGTAGTGGAAGGAAAATAAATGATAAAAAGTAAAATGATAAAAAAGATATTATTAGCTAAACCAGGACTAGATGGTCACGATGTGGGAGTGAAAGTTCTTGCACATGCTTTGAAAAATGCAGGCTTTGAAGTAGTGTATACCGGATTAAGAAAATCTATTGAAGATATTGTATCGAGAGCCAAGAAAGAAAATGTTGATGCAATTGGTCTCTCCATTTTATCAGGAACACATGGAATATTATGTGAAAAAATGAATGATGAAATGCTAAAAAGCAAAGTGAATGTTCCTTGGATTGTTGGCGGAAATATTCCAGCACAAGATGTAGATGCATTAGAAAAAAATGGAGCACAAAAAGCATTTGCTACGGGTACACAAATCGAAACAGTTATTGAATATTTTAAATCTATAAAAAACTAAAAAAATAGAATCGAATAAAATGAAAAAAACAAAAAGTATGTTCCCTGATGCATTTATTCCTTACGGAACTTGGGGAAGCAGTTATTTCCCTGCTTGGCAGGCATCACCTTTGGCTGAAGTTAATATCGCACAGTTTGCCGGAGAAGGTATGGCAAGAATAATGTCGTTGAGAAAAGTTTCAATTAATTATCTAGATTATCTAATTATAGGTTCTACTGTGCCATGGCATTGGAAATTTTGGAATGCAACAGTTGTTGCAAGTTGTATGGGTAAACGTGTTCCCGGATTTCAAATGGAACAAGCTTGTGCCACCGGATTACAGGCTGTTATTCTTGCAGGAGCACAAGTGCAAAGTGGCGCGAGTGAAGCAGTTGGTGTGCTTACTTTCGACAGAACAAGTGATTCTCCTGTAGGCGTTTTTCCTGAAAGAAGAAGTTACAGACGTACAGAAGTAATCAGTGATGTGTGGGATAATTTCGGATTTGATCCGGCAACAGGAAAAGGAATGCTCGCTTCTGCAGGTTCAATTGCAAGAAAATATAATCTCGATAAAAGAGAAGTTGATGAGTTAACCGCTTATCGTTACGAACAATATTTCAATGCTAAAGAATCAGGATTTCTTGACAGAGTTTTAGTTCCACTCGAAATACTAAATATTCAGGGTAAACATCTCGGAATAATAAATGAAGATACTGGCGTTAAAAAGATTTCGATTGACAGTTTACGTGCTATGCGCGAATTAGATTCGTGTGTAACAAGTGGAACACAAACTCATGCTGCCGATGGAATGGCAACTTTACTGGTTGCATCAAAACAAAAAGCAAAAGAGTTGAGTTCAAAACCAGAAATAGAAATTTCGTTTGTGGCAAAAACAGAAGTGAGAGTAAATCCTTCATGTATGCCTGAAGCTCCGGCATTAGCTGTTCAAAAACTTTTCAAACAAACAGGTCTGTCGATGAAAGATATCGCAGTTGTAAAAGACCATAATCCTTTTGCGGTTAATGATGCTGTATTTTCGAAAGTGATGAATTACGATTGGAAAAAAATGAACAATACTGGTAGTCCTTTAGTTTGGGGACATCCACAAGGACCAACACTTACAAGAGTAATTATTGAAGCATTAGAAGAGGCTGTTGATTTAGGTGGAGGATATGTTTTGATATTCGGTTGTGCGGCCGGTGATGTTGGTATAGCAGCAATTTTTCATGTACGATAGTCAGCAGTTGTCACTCAATTGTCTTTAAATCGACATTAATCGTTTTAAAAAACAACAGAATGACGCGAAGCAAATGTCAACAGAATGACGCGAAGCGTATGACAACCGAATGACACGAAGCTTATGACATCGAAGCATAATGACAAAATTTAATAATTTAAAATATAACAAAATTAAAATAAGATGAATAAATCAATGAGACCTTCAACACTTGAATCCCTAGGCTTGGGAACAGTGCTTGAAATATTTCAGAAAGGAAAAATGCCAGTTGATATTTCAGAAATGGTTGATAAAGTTTTCGGACCAAAAGGAAAACGTGGAGCGATGATTATTTCGGGTGCAAGTGGAATTGTTGGTGCCGGTAAGGTAATGCAATTTGCTTCTCGCCTACTCGCTTATAACATTCCGATTATTGCGCTCGATTTGCCCGGAGCTCCTGATGGTATCAGCAAACAATATAAAGGTTTGGTTGCAGCATTTGGTAGAGATGGCGCAAATGATATCATGAAAAATATTATTCAGTTAACCTATGATGGTAAGTCGCTACCAGAAACACTGAAAGCATACAATCCAAAATTTTTATTGGAAGCTATTCCTGAAAAATTGGAATTAAAAAAAGCACATTACCAATTATTCAAAAAACAATATCCAGGTATACATATTTGGTCGGTAACTTCAGGATTTCCTTCTTCACAATTAGGCGTTGGCATTGCACATCCTGCCTTCCCGCATGAGATCAATAAAGTTTTTGAGATAGTTGAAAATAAACCTTCGGCACAAACACAATTGCTTTGGTCGATGGGATTGATACCGATGAAAATGAGTGACGACTGGTCGTTTGTTCTCGATGTTTTTTTCTGCGGATTGATGCTTGCAGGATTACGTTATCACACAAAAACAAATACACCATTTTGGAAAACCGATAAATATATTCGTCAAATAGCAGGACCAAATCCGTTTCGTGCACACGATGCTATTGGCGCAAAAGGCTCTAACTTTTTAACATGGTCGTGCTTGCATCATTTGAGCAAAGAATATGGCAATCTTTTCACACCAACTGATGATTTGGTTGAACATAAAGACAGCGGACAAAATTGGTATCCACTCGATCATTTCCGTCCATTGGTAAATTGGAGCATGACTGATGATGATAAAAAAGAACTGTACACAATGATATATGGTCCTATATTCCAAATGACCACTTTAATGCTGCACGAAAAAAGATCAGACCTCACTTCAATGAATTCTATTGGTGAGTTGTGTGCTCAATTTACAAAAGGAATTTTGGCTCAAATGAGAAATCTTGGTGAAGCAGAAATTTTGAAAACCATAAAAGCATATCACAAACTACATCCCGAATCGGCAAAAACAAAATGGTATGCTGACGAATTGAAAAAAATGAATTCATCTGAATGGCAACAATTATATGTTAATGCTGAACATGATGGAAAAGCTGGAGTAATTACCATTAGCCGCGAAAGTTACAACAGTGATGTAAATGCAGAACTCAATCGTGCTATTGATTGGTTGAAGAAAAATAAAATAAAACGTGTAATTGTTACTAGCGATTTTCATTTATCAACCCAAATGGTTGGTGCCGATACAAATGAATTTTTTCCTGCACTGCTCAACACAAAAGAGGGCGAAAGAATTGCAGCAACATGGTCGGCAACTGCCAGAAGATTATATAATGAATTTGAAATTTCTGTTGGCTTCATTAACGGAAAACGTTGTATGGGTGGAATGTTGGAGATGATGATGCATTGCCATTACATGTTTGCTACAGAAGATACATCTCTAGGAATGCCTGAAGTTACTCTTCCTGTTGTTCCCGGAATGGAAGGTTGCCATTGGTCGTTGCGAAAAGCTAAAGCAGCCGATAGAAAAAACATTCTTAAAATGTTGATGGATGGAAAACAAGTGAAAGCAAAAGATACTGTTGGATGGTTTGTAGATTATTCTGGTTCGTCTGAAGCTTGTATCAAAAAAGCTTGGCAGATTATGCAAAAAGGTAATTCTGTTCTTCCATTAAGAAAAGTAGATGAAAAACCACTTGGAAAATTATCATGGAATGATGCAAAAATTACTCCTACTACTGATGTAAATTTTGAAGAAGCTAGAAAAGCTATAAAGAAATGTGTAGAAGATTCATGTAATGCAAAACTTGTTGATGCTATTTCTATTCAAGCAAAACTTTCTGCAGAATTTATGGTAACAAAACTTTGTAGAAAAGGAAAAGTTGGAAGTGAATATGATAAAATAAATCAATAGTCATTCGATTGTCATTCGGTGTTTATTCAAATGTAATTAAATACACAAAACAACCGAATAACAACTGAATGACGCGAAGCAAATGACAACCGAATGACGCGAAGCAAATGACAACCGAATGACAGCGAAGCAAATGACAACCGAATGACGCGAAGCAAATGACAACCGAATGACGCAAAGCAAATGACAGTGGAGCAAATGACGCAAAGCCAATGACAACCGAATGACGCAAAGCAAATGACAGTGGAGCAAATGACGCGAAGCGATTGACAACCGAATGACAGCGAAGCAAATGACAACCGAATGACGCAAAGCAAATGACAGTGGAGCAAATGACGCGAAGCGATTGACAACAGAATGACAAAGTATTGAATGACAAAAAGAAAATGGATACAAAAAGTAAATCAAGTGAGGAAGTAAAAAAAGTTTACGTTGAATCGGGAATAGAAGTAAAAACACTTTACACTCGAGAAGATGTACTGAAAGGAAATCCTGATATTGATAAGGAACTTCCAGGACAATTTCCTTTTACGAGAGGAATTCATCCGCTAATGTATCGCAAACGTCCTTTTACAATCAGGCAGTATGCTGGTTTCGCATCTCCTGAAGAAACAAACGAACGTTTCAATTTTCTTATCAAAAACGGACAAACGGGTTTGAATGTAGCATTCGATTTACCAACTCAATGTGGTTTGGATTCGGATGATCCTCGAGCTTTGGGAGAAGTTGGAAGAGTAGGAATGGCAATTGATACGTTAGACGATTTTGAAATTGCATTTCGTGGAATCGATCTTGATCAAATCACCGTTTCGATGACAATAAATGGATCGGCACTGGTGATGATGGCCATGTATTTTGCCTTGGCAGAAAAACGTGGTTACGAATTAAAAAATCTTCGTGGTACAGCACAAAATGATATTCTCAAAGAATTTATCGGAAGAGGAACTTGGATTTTCCCAGTTGATAAATCGGTAAAACTCGTAGTTGATACGATTGAATATTGCGCAAAAAATATTCCTAAATATTCACCGGTAAGTGTGTGTGGTTATCACATTCGCGAAAGTGGCGCAAATCCAATTCAAGAAATGGCATACGCATTTTGTATAGCCAAAGCATACTCTGATGAAACGTTAAAACGTGGAATTGACATAGATGAATTTGCTTCACGACTTTCTTACAATTTTGATATCTATGGAAACTTTTTTGAACAGATAGCAAAGTTCAGAGGTGGTAGAAGATTATGGTCGAAAATAATGCGCGAAGAATACTGTGCAAAAAAAGCTGAATCATCGTGGATGAGAATGATTGCTGGTGGTGGCGGTGCTGGATTAACAAAAGAACAACCCGAAAACAATATTGTTCGAACTGCTTATTATGCATTAATATCTGCATTATCCGGCACACAAACTATGGCACTTTGCACTTATGATGAAGCATTTACAATACCAACAGAAAAAGCTGCAGAGATTGCTCTAAGAACAATGCAAATCATGATTCATGAAATGGGTATTTGTGATACAGTAGACCCTCTTGGAGGCTCGTATTATGTAGAAACTTTAACGAATGAATTTGAAGAAGCCATCAAAAAAGAAATGATAAAAGTTGATGCTTGGGGAGGCATTATCAATGCTGTTGCAACCGGAAAAATTCAAGAAGCTGTTTCTCATCAGGCATACGAAAGAGAAAAAAATGTTCAGGATGGAAAAGTATTAAAAGTTGGCGTGAATTGTTTTAAAGATGAAGAAGAAGCCAAAACAGTTGAGTTTCATCCATACAATATAGAAGCAGCACAAAAGCAAATCGACAAACTCAAAAAAATAAAATCAGAAAGAGAAAAGGATAAAGTAAAATCTGCTCTCGATAAATTAAAAAATGATGCGATTGAAAATAATAATTTAATGCCTGCAACAATTGAAGCTGTGAAAGCATATGCGAGTGTTGGCGAAATTATTAGTGTGCTAAAAGAAGTTTATGGAGAATATGATGAACCAATATTTTTTTAGTCAAACATCGTCATGCACTAGTTACACATTGTATCCAAACAACCGAATGAAAACTAAATGACAACCTAATAACAATTGAATGACAAAAAATAAAACCATATTAAGTTTAGAACAAGCCCTTGCATTACCATATGCTACTGAGCGTTTCGTACAACTTGGTTGGAGAGTCATTCGAATTGAATCACCGGCTGAAGATGGCGAAAACGCAGGTGACCCCAATCGTTATATCGGTGCTGATTTAGGTTACAATGATTTACATTCTTACTACATAGCACCAAATATTGGCAAAGAAGCAATCACATTAAATCTTAAGAAAAAAGAAGGACAAGAGTTGCTAAAAAAAATCATTCGCGATTTAAAAGTGGATGTTTTTATGTGCAACACACTTCCCAAAAGATACAAACAACTTGGAATTGATTTTGAAAATTTACGTGAAGCAAATCCAAATTTAATTTGGTGCAGCATTTCTGCAATGGGACCTGAATATCCAGATCGTGCAGGATATGATCCGGCATTACAAGCATTAATGGGTTATACTTTTTTAACCGGTGAACCTGATGGAAAACCTGTCCCAAGTGGAATTCCAATTATTGACTTGAAGGCAGGTGATGAAGCTTTTACTCAAGTGCTCCTCGCAATGCTGGAACAAACCCTCTCCCCTCCGGGGATAGATGGAGTGGGGCTTGGGAAAGAAATAAATATTTCGATGGCACAATGTGCCGCAAGCTGGCTTATTACGGCTCTTCCTCAATTAGAATTTGTAAAAAATGACAGCGAACTTTTTTCACGCAGTGGAAACGAACATCGCAGTTTTATTCCATGTAATGCCTATCCAACTATAGATGGTTTTGTTTACCTGGCTATCGGAAATGATTCTCAGTGGGCAAAATTTACATCAATCAAAGGTTTTGAAAATCTATATTCTGAAACACGAAAAACGAATGCAGGAAGAATGATAGAGAAGGAAAACATTTACGTGGAGATTGGTGATTTGACTAAACGTTTTACCACTAAAGAATTTTATGAATTGTGTTTGTCGTTGAATTTATCTGTTGCTCCCGTGAATTCAATTAAAGATGTTTCGCAATTAGAGTTTGTTTCAAAAAATATTTTGAAAACAATATTGCCGAATGGAAAAACTGTTTCGCTTTTTCCTGCATCCTCTGAAACTGATTTCTTAATTAATAATAACAATACATTGTCATGTGCTCCTCGACTTGGCGAACAAAATGAAAATATTTTAAAAGAAATAGGATTGAACAAAAATGAAATTGAAAAACTGATTAATGAAAAAATTATTTAGTCATACAATGGTCACTTCCTGGTCATCTAATCTTCATTCATTGTTTTAAAAACAACAGAATGACAAAGAGTAACAATTGAATGACAAAGAATGACGCGAAGCGAATGACTACCGAATGACAACCATTAAACTATGCAAAAAGAGACCATCGAAATATTAACCTCATTCAAATCACCAAAGAAAGTTTGTGTGATGGGAAATGTTGCAGTTGCACGTGGCGCTATTGAAGCGGGTGTGAATGGTGTTTTCTCATACCCCGGAACTCCTTCAACAGAAATTTCTGAGGTGTTTAATTTTGTCAACGAATTTCAAAACAGAAAAGAAAATGAAGTAAAATATCCTGAACTCACTTCTTCTAAAATATATTTTGAATACAGCATCAACGAAAAAATTGCGCTCGAAAAAGCTATAGCATATACAATTGGTCATAAGAGTGCCATGTGTGTGATGAAAAATGTGGGATTAAATGTGGCAAGCGATGCGTTGATGACAATTGCTTATCAAACAATTTGTGCTCCGTTGGTTTTGGTTGTGTGTGATGACCCTGGATGTTTCAGTAGTAGTAATGAGCAAGATACAAGGCATTGGGCAAAGATGGCCTCCATTCCAATGTTCAATCCGGCAACACCTGAAGAAGCATATGAAATGACCAGAGATGCATTTCTACTTTCTAAAAAGTTAATGCTGCCTGTTATTGTTCGAATGACAACTCGAGTAGATCATTCAAGAAATGTAGTTTCATATAACGAAATAAATAAAAATAAATCGAACGGATATTTTGAACGTTCACCTCTTCATATAAATATACCAGCACGAAATGCTGTTGCTCATAAAAATCTTTTAGCAAAACTTACTTCAGATAGTTTTAGTGGGTTTTATGCCAAGAATAATTTTACTGTTAAAAATAATTCAAAGCCTGAAACTGCAATAATAGCTAGCGGTGTGGCATATGTTTATGCAAAAGAAATTCTAGAACATTCAGGTTTAATAAACAAATTTTCACTTTTAAAACTCGGATTGATATTTCCTTTTCCTGAAAAAGAAGTAATCAATTTCTTGAAAAACAATTATCCGAAAATTTTAATTTTGGAAGAACTTGATTCAATCATCGAAGATGAAATAAGAGTAATCGCACAAAAACAAAAATCAAAATCAGAAATTTTTGGGAAAAATTTTTCAGGATTAACAAACACCGGTGAATACACGCTCGACATTATTGAAAATGCAATTGCAACTTTTTCTGAAACAGAAATAAAAAAATCTCAGCCAATAAAAATTAGCGAGAATATTTCTCAACCACTTCCTCCTCGTCCACCTTTACTTTGTGCCGGCTGCCCACATCGCTCAACTTTTTATGCTTTGAAGTTGGCAATACCACGTGATGATGCATCGGTGGTAATGTGTGGTGATATTGGTTGTTTGGGATTAGGAGCTCTTGCACCCATGCAAATGATCGATACCATTCATCATATGGGCATGAGTATTTCGATGGCTCAGGGATTATCTGAAGCTTTACGAAATACAAAAAATAATAAAACAGTTGCTTTGCTTGGTGACGGAACTTTTTTTCATTCGGGAGTTCAATCATTACTCAATGCGGTATATACAAAAGCAAATTTCACATTAATTATTTTCGATAACAGAACTGTTGGAATGACAGGTCATCAAGATAATCCCGGAGCTGTTCGCCATGATAAATACCATCAGATAAATATTCATCAATTGGTTCGAGGAATGGGAATCGAACATGTAAATACAATTGATCCATTTGATTTAAAATCAACTTTTTCAAAAATAAAATCATCTCTTGAACATGTAGGGATTTCTGTATTGATTGCTCATTCACCTTGTGTTTTTTTACCTGAATTTAAAGATGGTCATCTAGTTAAAAGAACATTTAAAGTTGATGCCACAAAATGTAATTCATGTGCAAATCATTGTGATGGAAGTGAATGGTGTTCAAAAGAATCAACTCAAAAAAACTCACTTGTTCGTGCTAAGGCAATGATTACAGGTAACGTACACATTCCTGGTATCGAACAATTGTGTCCTGCAAATATTTGCAATCACGGATTTTTCAATTCTATTCTTGCGGGAAATCATAAAGAGGCATTGGAAATTGTTCGGGATAAAATGCTGTTCGCAAAAGTCTGCGGAGATATTTGTCACAAACCTTGTGAGGCCTCTCTCCCCGTTCTCTCCAAAGGAGAGAGTACCAGTGAGGAGTTAACCCTCTCCCCTTCGGGGAGAGTTGGAGTGGGGCGTATTCCTATTCGAAATCTAAAACATTTTGTCACCAACATTGAAAATAATTTCAACGATTTTTCAAAACAAATTTCAAGAGCAACTAATGCAGAAACGAAAAATAAAACTGTTGCTGTTATTGGTGCAGGACCAGCTGGACTGAGTGCTGCATACGATTTAATTCAAAGCGGATATGAAGTTACTGTTTATGAACGTGAAGAAAAAGCGGGTGGTATGATTCGGTTTATCATCCCTAATTTTAGGGTTGATAAAAATGGAATGGAAAGGGAAATTTCTGTGTTGGAAAAAATGGGAGTGAAATTTAAATTCAATCAGTCGCTCGGAAAAGAAATATCAATTGATAATCTTTCAAAAGATTTTGACGCAGTTGTTCTTGCGGTTGGAATGTGGAATTCGCAAAGTCTGGAAATTATTGAAAAAAATATATCAAAAGAAAAATGGTTTGATGCCATTTCATTTTTGAAAATGTTCAATCAAAAAATCCTCCCCTTTGGGGAGGACAGAGGTGGGGTTACCATCCTTATTATCGGAGGTGGTAACAGTGCAATGGATGCTGCTCGGTCTGCAAAAAAACTGAATCCTAAAAATAATGTGATTGTTTCTTGTATTGAGAAATTAGAAAACATGCCTGCTTTTGTTGAAGAAATTGTTGACGCTCTAAAAGAAAATATTCGCATCATCGATAACAGCTTAATAACTTCTGTAAAAGAAGAAAACGGGAAAATTTCAATCAACCTAAATTCATTTAATGAAAAAACTTTTATTGAAAATATTCATCCTGATTTTATTATAACTGCTATCGGACAAAAAGGTGAAAGTAATTATTTGAATACTAACATTACATCAGATGAAAACTATAGAATAGAAAGAACCGAGTACAAAAATGTTTTTGCAGCTGGAGATATTTTAAAAGGAAATCACAATTCATTGATCGGTGCAATAGGAAGTGGTAAAAGAGCTGCCGTACAGGTTAGAAGTTTATTAGAAAATTATGAATTTGAATATGAGGGAGAAATTGCATTAAATAAGTTAATTGCTGTAAGCACAGACAGGAGATATGAACAGAAAAATATTGAGATAACAATTGATAATATTTCAGAAGTAATTTCTGAATTTGACTTATTTCAAACATGTGCGAAATGCAATCATTGCATTGATAATTTTGGTTGCCCTGCAATGTTGAAAGTTGATGGTAAAGTAGTGATTGATGAAAAACGTTGCACAAGTTGCGGACTGTGTTTAGATGTTTGTCCGAACAGAGCAATTTATGTGGAGACGGAAACAGTGGCTTTTCAGTAGGCATTCGGTGGTCACTCAATTGCAAAAACAACAGAATGACAAAGAGTGACAACTGAATTACAACTAAATGACGCGAAGCGAGTGACAACTGAATTACAGCGAAGCGAGTGTCAATCGAATAACAGCGAAGCGAGTGACAATCGAATAACAGCGAAGCGAGTGACAACTGAATTACAGCGAACGAGTGACAACAAAGTTGAATAACAAAATTTAAAACTATGGAACTAGAAGAATTAAGAGTGTATCAACAATCAATGGAACTTGGAGAAAAAGTTTATAATATAGTTTTACAATGGGACTGGTTTGCAAAAGATACAATTGGAAAACAATTGATTCGTTCGGTAGATTCTGTTGGAGCTAATATTAGTGAAGGATTTGGAAGGTATCATTTTAAAGATGCAAAGAACTTTTATTATTATTCTAGAGGTTCGCTTTATGAAACAAAAACATGGTTAACAAAAGCAAATAATAGAAAATTAATTACAGAAGATGATTTCAATAATTTCATGAAAGAGATAAAAGATATTGGTGTGAAGTTGAATAATTATATTCATTCCATAGGAAAACAAAAATCAGAGCAATGAATAACAACCGAATAACAATGAATGACAATAGTGTGACAACTGAGTTGAATGACGCGAAGCGAATGACAACGAAGTTAATCATCGCAGGAGTTGGCGGACAAGGAGTTGTTTACATCACAACCATTCTTGCCGATGCCGCTGTGTTGGCCGGTATTCCTGTTGCTACGAGCGAGATTCACGGGTTGTCGCAACGGGGTGGTTCGGTAAATTCGGGAATAACATTTGGAGAGAATACATTCGGGTTTGTGGAAGATGGTGGTGCTGATTTTTTATTGGGTCTGGAAATCTTGGAAGCATTTCGTTGCCTGAATTATTTAAATAAAAATAGCAAAGCAGTAATTGACGATATGAAAATAATTCCTCATTCGGTGAATACTCAAAACGCAACTTATCCTGATGTAAATACCTATCTCGATTTTATGAGAGCAAGTATTAGTGAAGTTGATTTTATCTCTGGAAATATAGATGTGAGCGATTCCATTTTGAGAAATATTTATGTGCTTGGAAGAGCCACACGCATGAAAGGTTTTCCGGTGAAGGCAGAATATATTTCAACTATTTTAAAAGAAAATGCAAAGTCGGGTTGGGAAGAAAAAATCAGTTCTGTTTTTAATAAAGCAGTGAATTCAGAAAATTAGAAATACAATATTCATGAAGAAAAAAGTTGACACAAATAAAATTGAAATTTCATTTTCATTGAATGGTGAAAAGAAAACAATGCTGATAAAATCGTCTATGATTTTGTTGGATTTGATAAGAGATGAAATTGGTTTGACAGGTACAAAAACTGGTTGCAATGAAGGCGAATGTGGCGCTTGTACTGTTTTGATAAATGATGTTGCAGTGAACTCATGTTTGTTTCCTGCTATAAATATTCAGGGAAAAAATGTTACCACAATTGAAGGAATATCGGATGGAGTAAAACTTGATCCTGTACAAGAAGCATTGATTGAAAAAGGTGGCGTTCAATGCGGATTCTGTACTTCGGGAATGGTGATGACGATAAAAGGAATGCAAACGAAATTCAAAAAAGGAAAACATAAACCAACAACAGAAGAAATTAAAAAAGGACTCGAAGGAAATTTATGCAGGTGTACAGGATATGTGAAAATTGTTGAAGCGGCAGAAAAAGTCATTCATGGTCACTCATAGTTTTAAAAACAACAGAATAACAGCGAAGCGAATGACAACCGAATGACAGCGAAGCGAATGACAACCGAATAACAGCGAAGCGAATGACAACCGAATAACAGCGAAGCGAATAACAACTGAATGACAGCAAAGCGATGACAACAGAATAACAGCGAAGCGAATAACAACAGAATAACAGCGAAGCGAATGACAACCGAATAACAGCGAAGCGAATGACAAATTAATGACACGAAGTATATGACAAATTTAAAATGGCAAAGAAATTAAACATAATAGGAACCCCAACACCAAAGCTCGATGCTGGCATTCGTACTACCGGAAAAGCAATATACGGTCATGATATGAAACTGCCCGGAATGTTGCATGGTGCAATTTTGCGAACGCAATTTCCTTATGCCGATTTTACGATTGATGTGTCGGCTGCAAAAAAATTGAAAGGTGTAATTTGTGTGATAACTGCTGAAGATATTGATACAAATACAATCAGTTACAAACGCGATCATCCGGTTTTGAAACGCGGAACGGTGAATTGCATTCGTGATGAAATAGCTGCCGTTGCTGCCGAAACAAAAGAGATTGCACTTGAAGCGTTGAAGTTGATCAAAGTAAATTATAAACCGAAAAGAGGAATTTTTGATCCTTCCGATTCGCTGAAAGAAAAAGCGAGAGAGGTAAACAGATTTCTTAAAGAAAAAAAGTATGAGAAGAATGTTGCCGATAAATTTTTCTATGAACATGGAAATTTAGATGAGCAAAAAAAGAAAAGTGCAGTCATCGTAAAAAAGAAATTTGAATTGCAACGAATGACACATTGCTGCATGGCTACAAGCAATATTACTGCTGATTGGAATGTAATTACAAAACGATTGACTCTCTATTCTTCCACTCAAGTTCCATTTTTATACCAACGCGACATGGCGCATTGTTTGAAAATAAATCCATCTGATATTCGTGTAGTACAAGTTGTTATTGGTGGCGGTTTCGGAAGTAAACTCGACATGAATCCGTTTGAACCGATTGCTGCAATTTTGTCGATGAAAACAAACCGACCTGTTCAAATTCTTTATACACGTGAAGAAGAATTTATTGCTTCTCCTACAAGGCAAACAATGAATATTGAAATGGAAGCCGGTGCGGATAAGAATGGGAATTTCACTTTTCGTGATATAAAAATTATTAAAGATAACGGTGCATATACTTCATGGGGAGCAACCACTCCTTTTGTGATGATGCAAACTTTTTCATCGTTGTATCAATGTCCGGCTTGCCGTTTCGAATCGGTTGCAGTATACACCAACAACCCGAATGCCGGCTCGTTCAGAGGATATGGAAATCCGCAGGCAACTTTTGCAATGGAAAGTGTAATTGATTTGTTGGCTGACGAATTGAAAATGGATAAAGCAGCAATCCGTTTAAAAAATTCAAATTACAAAGGAGAAATAACCGGACAAGGTTTGCATTTCGAAACATGTGGTCATAAAGAATCTTTGGAAACTGTTATTGAAAAATCGAAAAGGCAAGATGCAGGAGGCAAGATGCAAGATGCACGTTATAAAAGAGGAATTGGTTACGGAAGCATGCTTCATGTTGGTGGTGGTGCAAAAATTTATCGTTCGGATGGTTGCGGTACAACGATAAAGTTGGATGATTATGGTTATCTCACCATCGTTACTGGTTCAAGTGAAATTGGTCAAGGTTCGGAAACTGTTCTTGCTATGATGGCATCCGAAGAATTATCTATTCCGCTTTCAAAAATAAAAGTGGTGAATACCGATACGGATGTAAAACCTTGGGATGTGGGCGTTCATGCATCACGAACAACTTTTGTAGCAGGAAATTCTTTGCTTGGCGCAATAGATTTATTGAAGAAAAAATTAAATAAAAAAGCTGCCATTCTATTAAACACTCCTGCTGAAGAATTTATTTATGAAAATGAAGAAATAAAAAATTCAAATTACCAATCAGTAAAGATTGATAAAGTAGTTAGAGAAATTCATTTTGCTTCGCCAAGTGAACTTTGCACAGAAACTTATTTCTATGAGCCATCCAGCAAATTTCAGGATAAAGGATTTAAAGGAAATGTTTCGGGAACATATGCATTTGCAGCACAGGCAGTGGAAGTTGAAGTGGACACTTATACAGGAAATATAAAAGTTGTAAAAATTGAAGTGGCACAAGATGTCGGAAAAGTTTTGAACCCACTTGGAATTATGGGACAAATTGAAGGTGGTGTTTTAATGGGAGTTGGCTATGCGTTGAGTGAAGAATTAATCATGGAAAATGGTTATGTGAAGAATCCGAATTTTCATAATTACAAAATGTTAACGGCAAGTGATGTTCCTGAAATTAATTTTTATCCAATTGAAACAAATGATTCACAGGGACCATACGGAGCAAAAGGAATGGCTGAAGCACCTTTGATACCAACTGCTGCCGCTATTGCCAATGCTGTTGCCGATGCGATTGGCACACGTATTTATTCGTTACCATTAACACCTGAGAAAATATTAAGAGCACTAAATGAAAAATCAAACAATGGTCATTCAGTTGTCATTCGATAGTCATTCAATGGTTACTCAGTTGTCATTCAGTTGTGACTCGGTAGTCATTCAATGGTTACTCTTTGTCATTCGGTGGTAACTCGGTCGCAAAAATTAACAACCGAATAACAAAGAATGACAGCGAAGCAAATGACAACGAAGCTGAATGACACGAAGTAAATGACGCGAAATGAATAACAACCGAATGACAAAGAATGACAGCGAAGCAAATGACAACGAAGCTGAATGACAGCGTAGCAAATGACAACGAAGTTGAATGACACGAAGTAAATGACGCGAAATGAATAACAACCGAATGACAAAGAATGACAGCGAAGCAAATGACAACGAAGTTGAATGACAGCGAAGTAAATGACAAATGAATAACAGCGAAGCGAATGACACAAAGTAAATTACAGCGAAGCGAATGACAACTGAATGACAGCAACGCGAATAACAAAAAAAATAAAAAAATGAATTTTGATATAACAACACCAACTACAAAAACTGAACTGTTGAAAGCGATTAAGTCAACTAAAAACTTTCGCTTTGGAGCAGGTTATACAGATTTGTTAATGGAATTTAAAAAGAATCCACCAAAGGATTTAACCGTTATTAATTTGGCTCAACTAAATGACAAGCATTTTTCATCCATAACAAAAACAAAAACGCAAATCCGAATTGGAGCAATGGTTACTGCATCAGAAATTATTAGCGATAAATTTATTCACGATAAGTTTCCTGTATTGCATCATGCGGCAAATAATTTAGCATCAACACAAATTAGAAATGTAGCAACAATTGGTGGAAACCTTTGTACTGCCTCACCTTCCGGAGATGTGGCTTGTGCCTTAATGGCTTTGAATGCAACTTGCGAAATACTTTCTACAACAAATAAAATCAGAAAAGTGAATACCAAAGATTTTTTTATTGGTGTGAGAAAAACGGTGCTGAAAAAAAATGAAATCTTACAAAGCATTACCATTCCATTAAACCAAAAAGGAAAAATTCATTCGGGATTTATCAAAATCGGCACTCGTTTATCCATGGAATGTTCGGTCATTTCATTGGCATATCATTTTATATTCGACAACAAACAAAAAATTATATCAGCAGGAATTGGAATTGGTTCATCAGCACCAACCATTCGTTTTACACAAACAGCATGCGATTATGTAAACGGGAAAAAATTAGCAGAAATCGACAGAGATAAATTCGCAAAAGAAATTCTTACTTACGCTTCACCCATCAGTGATATTCGTGGTTCAGCCTGGTATCGCAAAGAAGTTTTATATAACATATCAAAAAATATTTTCGGAAAATTATGAGATCTAAAAAAATTGTTCGGCTCAATGCGAATGAAAACTTTTATGGTTGTTCATCTAAAGTACTTGATGCTATTCGCAAAAAAATACCTGAGGTAAATTTTTATCCCGATTATCATCCATCAATGCTCGAATCGGAAATTGCTAAACGGTTGAATTTACTTTCATCAAACATAGTTGCAGGAGCAGGTTCGGTAAGAATTATTGAAGGCTTAATCTATTCTCTGGTTAATAAAAATGAAGAAGTATTGACCTTTGACAGAAGTTTTGCTATGTACCGAATTATAACCGAAGGTCAGGGTAAAGTTTGTCGAATTGCTAAGCAAAAAGATTACATCAATGATATCAATAATTTGCTTCCGCTGGTCAATAAAAAAACAAAACTTATTTTTATTGATAACCCTTGTAACCCTACAGGAACAATCATTTCGCATAAATCAATCGAGAAATTATTAAAAAGCATTCCCTCATCTATTTTCGTAGTTCTTGATGAAGCGTATTCAGAATATGTTACAGATAAATCGTATCCTGATTCACGAAAATTGTTTGAGAATTTTCCGAACCTCATCATTCTACGTTCATTTTCAAAAATGTATGGATTAGCCGGAATGCGTGTTGGATATGCAGCCGGAAACGAAAAAACCATTCTAAAGTTGAAAGAAAGTCGTATCCCCTATCCACTAAATTATTTGGCTATTGATGCTTCGATTGCAGCTCTTGAAGATGAAAAATTTGTTTCCGAATCGAGAAAAAAAAATGATTCCGAAAGAACATTTTTATATGAAGGACTTTCAAAAACAAATTTGCGAACAGTAGCATCTCAAGCAAATTTTTTATTTGTTCATTTCGATCACAACATGGAAAAAGAAAATTTGTTCGCATCACTATTAACCGAAAACATTTTAGTATGTGATTTAAGTATTTTTGGTTTCGACAAATGCCTGCGCATTGGTGTTGGCGACAGGAAAATCAATACCAAAATCATACAATGTGCCTCCGAAATTTAAAAACAAAATATAGATATACTCAAAAATAAATAAGTTTGAAAAATTAATCAGTAAGAAAATTCAATAAATAAAAAACATATGAAAGAATTAAAAAATCACAATTTAGTTGACATCGATTTTAAAGAAATCCTATTTGAAAAACGTCCTTGTTTAGATAAAGATGGAACTGCTGTTCCGAAATTATTTAATGCGTGGATTATCCTTAACAATCCTAAACAATTCAATTCATACACAACTGCCGCGATAAAAGAAATCATTCTTGCTTTTCGTCAGGCAAATAACGACCGAAGTGTTGTTGCTGTGGTATTAACTGCTGTTGGCGACAAAGCATTTTGTACCGGAGGAAACACAAAAGAGTATGCAGAATATTACTCTGGAAATCCTCAAGAATATTCTCAATACATGCGTTTATTTAATGATATGGTTTCAACCATTTTGATGTGCGAAAAACCTGTAATCTGTCGTGTAAACGGAATGCGAATTGGTGGCGGACAAGAAATTGGTATGGCATGCGATTATAGTATTGCAAGTGATATGGCTCGTTTCGGACAAGCAGGACCTAAACACGGAAGTGCTGCTATTGGTGGTGCTACCGATTTTCTTCCACTTTATGTTGGAGTTGAACGTGCTATGAACTCGCTTACACTTTGTGAACCTTGGACAGCACATCAAGCATATTATTACGGTGTAATTTCTGATATCGCTCCAGTGTTAAAAGTAGATGGAAAATTTATTGCAAATCCAATGGTGAATATTGATAAGGTTACTGATGAATTTGGTAAAATAAGTTTTGGAGCAATGAAAACTGGAGATGAATTAGCTAAAGCAAAAGAAATCATGGCTAAAGCTGAAACCGACCTAAGCATGCTTGATAAAGCTGTTAATGGTTTAATCGCAAAAATTCTTCATACATTCCCGAATTGCATGGGCAAAACTTTAACGGAAGTTCGCAAATTTAAATTGGAACATTGGGATAAAAACAAAGAAGGAAGTCGCGAGTGGCTTGCATTAAATATGATGAGCGAAGCCAAAGCAGGTTTCAGAGCATTTAATGATGGACCAAAAGACGATAGAGAGGTTGATTTCATTTTGCTTCGCCAATTACTTGCCGAAGGTCACGAATGGAATGAAGATCTACACCAGAAAATTTCGCCTCAATTCAAAAAACCGAATGCTTAATTAATTGATCAGATTGCTAATCACCGTCAGTTTTTTGTATGAGAAAACTCAGTTTTTAAGCGCTTAAAACAAACTAATCTTGTACAACAAAATTCTAATACCATGGCAAAAGTTAAAGGCGAAATAGTTATCAATTCCGAAAGGTGCAAAGGCTGCCAATTGTGTGTTCCTGTTTGCCAGCAACACACCATTGCAATGTCTCCAAACGTGAATAGCAAAGGTTATCAATATGCAACAGTCATAAATGATGATTGTAATGGTTGTATCAACTGTGCATTGATTTGTCCTGATGGTGTAATCACCGTTTATCGTGTAAAAACGAAAGATATTGCAGAAGCTTAATCATTCAATTCAAAAATAATTTCTAAATGGAAGATATCAGATTAATGAAAGGCAACGAGGCGATAGCCGAAGGTGTCATTCGTGCAGGATGTGATGGATATTTTGGTTATCCCATCACACCGCAATCAGAAGTGCTCGAATATTTAATGATGAACAAACCCGAAGAAAGAACTGGTATGGTTGTTCTTCAAGCTGAAAGCGAAATCGCATCAATACACATGGTATATGGCGGAGCAGCATGCGGTAAACGTGTGATGACTTCTTCATCAAGTCCTGGTATCAGTTTAATGCAAGAAGGAATTTCTTTCATGGCAGGAACAGAACTTCCGTGTTTGTTGCTAAATGTGGTTCGTGGCGGACCGGGTTTAGGAACCATTCAACCATCACAATCTGATTATTTTCAGGCTGTAAAAGGTGGTGGCCATGGCGATTATAAAATGATTGTTCTTGCTCCTGCTTCGGTTCAGGAAATGTACGACTTTGCAAAACTTGGTTTTGATCTCGCATTCCAATACCGAATTCAGGTTATGATTTTAAGTGATGGTGCTATTGGGCAAATGATGGAAAAAGTTGTTTTGGATGAACAACTTCCAAGAATGACTAATGAAGAAATCATTGCAAAATATCCTTGGGTTACTTCAGGAAAAACTCCTGATCGTGAAAGAAATATTATCACTTCTCTTGATCTTGATCCTATCAAACAAGAAAAAATAAATATTCATCTCCAAGAAAAATTTAAAAAAGTTGCTGAGAACGAAGTTCGATTTGAAAGAATAAATTGTGATGATGCCGAATATTTATTTGTGGCATATGGTTCGAGTTCTAGAGTTTGCCAAAAAGCGATTCAACTTGGAAGAGCACAAGGAATTAAAGTTGGATTACTTCGTCCGATTACTTTATTCCCATTCCCATATGATGAAGTAAATAAATTAGCAAAACAGGTAAAAGGAATTTTGAGTGTTGAAATGAGTGCTGGTCAAATGGTGGAAGATGTTCGCCTCGGTGCAAATGGAATTGTTCAAGTTGAACACTTCGGACGACTAGGAGGAATCATTCCGGCACCCGATGAAGTGTTACATAAATTAGAAGAATATTGTATAAACGAAAAAACCCATGGAAGAAAAGCTAAC
>CANKGI010000019.1 GCA_947481365.1 Bacteroidota bacterium
ATCTTTCGAAATTGTTTGCAATAATTTATTTTGTTGATCTATGTAATCTGATGGTAAACCATAATTAACGATTTGATTTAAAAATCCTGCTTTTTGGTAAGTGCTTTCAAACTTCAATGCATCACCAAGCAATAATGATTTTTTTGTGAAACTAAGTTCTTCATCAGTAATACCTGTCTCTCGGTAATTTTTTACTTTGTTAATAATTTCTTTTAAAGATTTATCAGTTGATGAATCTTTAACACCAGCACTAATAGTATAAGGACCGGCATAACGAGAACCACTGAAATAAGCACGAATACCATAAGTATAACCTTTGTCTTCTCTCAAATTCATGTTTAAACGACTATTGAAATTTCCTCCTAAAGCAAAGTTCATAATGTTTGCTTTATAGAATTTTCCATTAAAGTCGTAAGGAATTGCAAGGTATCCAACACGAACCTCTGATTGTGCTGCTTTGTATTTATCAACTAAGTAAATTTTTGTTGCTTCAATTGGTTGAGCATTCAAATTCACTTGTGGTAATTGAACTTCTTTTTTAGCCCATTTCTTTAAGAATTCGAGCTTAGGCATAATTTCACTTTCTGTTATATCACCTACAATTACCAAATTTGAAACTGTTGGCGAATAATATTTCTCGTAATAGTTTTGCAAATCTTTTACATACAAACCTTTTATGCTGTTAATTGAACCACTAACAGATTCGGCAGCAATAGATTTTTTACCATACAACAACTGAGCATATGCTTTGTTAGCCATTGATGCAGCTGATACCTTTTCAGAATTGATTCCTTCAGCTATTTGACGTTGAATTCTCTTGAAATCTTCTTGAGTAAATTTAGGATGAAGTAATTTTTCTTCTAATAACACCATTACTTTATCGATGTTTTTCTTAGGTGTATTTACTGTTATACCAGTAAATTCTTTTGATGCACTGAAACTAATACTAGCTCCAAGTTTTTCAATTTCATTACTAAATTGTTCTGAAGTATATTTTTCAGTTGCTTCTTCCATCATTGCAGCAGTAAAGTTTGCAATTCCAGCTTTGCTTATTTCGTCACCCATTGAGAAGTTACCACCACGAATGTTTAACATCATTGTAACAAACGGAGATTCAGTTGTTGTTGTTCCTATAATATTTAAACCATTTTCGAATTTGGTACTGTAATATTTAGGTACAACTCCTGTTACACCAGCGCCTACTTCAGGACGTTTGCTTCTGTCGAAATTATCAACAGGTTTTTTATATGATAAACCTTTGTATTCTAATTCATGACTAGCAACAACTCCTGATGTAGTTACAATTTTAACTTCATCAGTTACTGCTGCTGCATTTTTCTTTTTATTAAACACATTTACAATGGCAGCTGGCATCATTTTGCCCTTATCTTTATCATATACATACTTATGAAATACGCGCATGATATCTTCTTTAGTAACATTTTTATAGCGTGCCATTTCATCATTCACATTGATGGTTTTGTTTGGCAACAAGTAATTCCAGTTCATCAAATACGATGCTTTTCCTGCAACCGTTTCAAAACTTTGAATAAAACCTGACTCCATTTGAAACTTTGCTCTTGCCATCGCATCATCATCAATACCCGATTTTTCAAATTCCTCAAGCGTTTGTTTTAATAGTAATTCAGCATCAACTTTTTCTTCTACGGCATCTGAAGGGAAAGTGAGAATTTCAAATCCAAACTCACCAGATAATTCAGCAGAATAATTGTATGAAGATGCCTGAGCGGCTTTCTCTGATTTTACAAATTTCTTATATAAGATAGAGTTATTTCCGTTACTAAGAATGTAAGATAAAATATCAAGTGGTGCTTCATCAGCATGGTATTGAGGTACTGATGGAAGTGTAATGAGCATCAATGGATAATAAATTTTATCTCCAATATTTGCATAAACATTATCAGGTAAGCGCACTGTATTCGCTCCTAATTCTACGTCTCTTCCTGAAGGATCTTTATACGTTTTTTGTTTACGAACTTCTGGTCCGCGGGGTACTGAACCGAAATATTTATTTACTAAGTTTATTACTTCTGTAGTATTTACATCACCTACAACACAAATTGTTGAGTTGTTTGGTCCATACCAGCGCATAAAAAAGTTCTTCAAATCGTCAACATTTACACGATTTAAATCATCAGTATAACCAATGGTTGACCAACTGTATGGATGATTCTGTGGGTATAAAATCTGATCTTTTGTTTCGTCTGTCTTTCCATAAGGTCTGTTTTCACCTTCACCTTTTTCATTTTTTACAGTAGCACGTTGATTTTCAAATTTTACTTGCGTAACAGAATCCAACAAAAATGCCATACGATCTGCTTCTAACCATAATGCAGTCTCAAGATAATTCTTGGGAACTGTTTCAAAATAAGTTGTACGGTCGCGGGTTGTATTTCCATTCATATTTCCACCAGCTCCTTGTACTATTTTAAAATGCTCGGCTTTTTTAACGTGCTCAGAACCCTGAAACATCATATGCTCAAAGAAATGAGCAAAACCAGATTTACCGGGAGTTTCGCGAGCCGAACCTACGTGATATGTTATTTCAACATGCACGATTGGATCTGAATGATCCTCACTAACTACTAAAATTAAACCATTGGGAAACTTCCATTTTTCGTATGGAATTTTAATTTCTCCAGGCTGAGCAACAATTTTTTCAACTAACTGAGGCTGATTAGGGTCGGTAGTTGTAGGTGTTTGTGCTTTTACTCCCAATATAAAACAAAAGGATAATGCACTTAAAATCAACTTATTTTTCATAAATATGTATTTTGATAAAGTGGCTGCAATTTCATGTATTTTACATATTTAAACCAAGTTTTTTTTAAAAAGATTCACAATAAATAAAATCAGTCCAAAAGCTTAGGAGGTATTTTTTAAACAAAGTCATTAAAATTCTGTGTAAAGTTTCGTTTTTTTTTAAATATCATCTGCATTACATTCGCAACACTAATCTGTATTAATATAATGAATAAACGTTTTACCATAGTTGCCGCAATTGTATTTCTTGCTGCTATATCTCGCCTGTTACCTCATTTACCAAATTTTACTCCAATAGGAGCAATGGCTCTTTTTGCAGGGGCTTATATTACAAACAGATTTCTGGCTTTTATTACTCCACTTGCAGCAATGTTATTAAGTGATGCGTTGATGGGATTTAATGGTTGGTATTTTACAGAGCAAACTATTGCAGTATATGCTACTTTTATGCTCATTACCCTTTTAGGATTGAGTTTACAAAACAATAAAAGTGTGGTTAAAATTGGACTGATGTCTATTTCATCATCATTGCTATTTTTTGTTGTAACTAACTTATTTGTTTGGATTGGGGGCTTTTATCACAAGCCTGAATTATACCCGCTCAATACAGCAGGATTAATGGAATGTTATACTATGGCTATTCCATTTTTCGACAAAACCCTTGCAAGCGATTTATTCTATAATGCTATTTTGTTCGGAGGATTTTATTTGCTTCAAATCAATATCCCTTCTTTAAAAACAGAAAAAGTAAGATCTTAATTACCGCATTTTACAATGTTTAGTCGATTTGCTTTTTGCTCATCGATTATTGCTGAATTTACATCTTTTAATTGTCGGTAGATTTCTGCTCTGAGGTTATAAAGAATTGCAGTATTCGGAGTTAAGCCAATGGCAATATTCATATTTTTTAATGCTAAATCGGGTTTGTCAATATTGATATACGAAAATGCTAATGCTTGCCATGCTTGTGAAAACTTAGCGTTTAGTGAAACTGCTTTTGTAAAACATTGAATCGCTTTTTGAAAATAAAAGTTGTGTAAAATATTTTTGTTTTCTGCTACACAACTTTCTCCTTTATTTAAATACACATATCCAAGTTTATATTGAATGTAATATACATCAGGGTACTTTTCTAACACATGAGTAAAAAGCGTTTCACTATCCTTCCAAACTTTGCATTGTTTATATGCTGCTATTGAATATGATGTAAATACTAATAAAACAAGCGATAGGACTAAGATTCTTTTATTCAAAAAATTATTTTGATTCCATTTTCCATCCTCAAATTTGTATCCTGAAAAATGAAGTATGATATGTGCCATGATAAAAAACAAACCGATTGAAGGCAAATAAGTGTACCTATCGGATACGATAGAACTGCCTACCGGCAACAATTGTAAAACCGGAGTAATGCAAAAAATAAAAAAACAAAAACCAAAAACTGCTCTGTTGTTTTTTCTCCATTTTATAAAAAATAACAAAACTAATCCTAGCAAAACTAATGGCATTAAATAAAAAATCATAGGTAACAATCCATTTACTTTATCAGGGTATGGATAGAAACACGACAAATTAAATGGCAACAACAATTTGATGATATACATTATAAAACCGTATGATGCATAACATATTCTTTCATAAAAAATAAACACGAAATGACCAACCTTGTAAAACAAATTTGTTTGATCTGTGATAATTTTATTGGCTGTTGTAATAGGTGATGAAAACACATTTGCCGAACGCTGCGCGTATAAAGCAATCACACCAAATAACATCGACAAAACGAAAAATGGTGTTTTATTTAAGAATGTATACTTGTTTATGCTTTTCAGAAAATAATAATCGATTAACACAAGTGCAATAGGGAGCGTAACAGCTTGCCCTTTGCTTAAAAGTGATAGTAAAAAGATAAGTAAAGTAATTGCATAAAATACTATGTTCCTGCTTTTAAAAAACCGAACGTAAGAAATTAAAGCTGCTAAATAAAAGAATGTATATAAAACATCTTTCCGCTCCGAAACCCAGGCTACCGACTCAACATGCATGGGATGAATACCAAACAACATAGCAACCAATGCCGCAATTTGCCAACCTCCAAGCAAAAATATAAACCAAAACACTAACCCTGTATTTAGCAAATGCAATATAAAATTATCGATGTGATATTGCTGCGGATTAAGTCCTGCAATTGAATATTCTATTGCATAGGTTATCATTGTTAATGGGTGGTAATTTCCCATAACAAACTTATCTTTTGTAAAAAAATCGGAAATAGCGTTGTTTTTTAAATGTTGATTTAGCGTAACGTAACCTTGATCGTCCCAAGTTGTGAATCCATTGTTAATACTGGGGTAATACGTAATAAAAGTAATAATCAAAACGACAATCAGTGCATGAAAAGTAAAATCCTTTTTCATTGTCATTTAGTATAAAACATTATTCTTCAATTGACGAATCAGCAGATAAAATCTTATCATCAATTGATTCTCCTTTTTGTTTTTTTACAATCACAAATACATCTTCATTGTCTCGTTTCATCAGGTATTTTTCGCGAGCAAATTTTTCGAGATTTTTATTATTTGAAAACAATTCGTTGTAATCATGTTTGGCTTTTGCAATTTGCTGTATATAATAATCGTGCTCGGTTTTTACTTTATTATATTGCTTGTGAAGATTGTACTGTTCAACAACATTGTTCTTATCACCAAAAATCATAAACACAACAAACACCACAGTTGCTATGATGTATTTATTGCCGATTGTATTTTTTATGGTATTAAACATTACACAAATATAAAAGCCACACATTGCTGCGTGGCTTTAATTAATAACAAGTGTGAATAGTGACGAATTCTATTTAATAAATTTAAAATTCTTACCCGGGTAATATGCACTTTTACCAAGTTCTTCTTCGATGCGAAGCAACTGATTGTACTTAGCAATTCTATCGGTACGAGAAGCTGATCCTGTTTTTATTTGACCACAGTTTAATGCCACGGCAAGATCTGCAATGGTTACATCTTCCGTTTCACCAGAGCGGTGACTCATTACACTGGTATATGAATTTTGTGTAGCAAGATTCACAGCATTAATCGTTTCAGTTAATGAACCAATTTGATTTACTTTTACAAGAATGGAATTTGCAACACCTTCTTTAATACCTCTTGCCAAACGTTTTGTGTTTGTTACAAACAAATCGTCACCAACAATCTGAACTTTATTGCCAATGGCTTTTGTTAGTTCAGCCCAGCCTTTCCAATCATCTTCAGCCAATCCGTCTTCAATTGAAAGAATCGGATATTTTGCTGTCCACTCTTTCCAGTATGTTACCATTTCTGATGAAGTCAATTTCTTCCCATCTGATTTTTTGAAATGATACAACCCCGTTTTCTCATCATAAAATTCAGTTGTAGCGGCATCCATAGCAATGTAAATATCTTTGCCCGGTTTGTAACCCGATTTTTCAATTGCTGTCAATACCGTTTCAATTGCCTCTTCGTTTGATTTAATGTTGGGAGCAAAACCACCTTCATCACCAACATTTGTAGAGTATCCTTTTTCTTTTAATACACTTTTTAAGTTATGAAATACTTCAGTTCCCATTTGTAAAGCCTCACTAAAAGTTTCGGCACCTACTGGCATAATCATAAACTCTTGAAAATCGATTGAATTATCAGCATGCGAACCACCATTCAAAATATTCATCATCGGTATAGGAAGTGTGTTAGCATTTACACCTCCAACATAACGATACAATGGCATATTTGATTCGAAAGCAGCTGCTTTAGCGCAAGCCAACGAAACAGCCAAAATTGCATTTGCACCCAACTCCGCTTTATTTTCTGTTCCATCCAGTTTAAGCATCTTACGGTCTATTTCATTTTGCTCAAACACATCTTCGCCCAATAATTTATCGGCTATTTTATCATTAATATTCTCTATTGCTTTTAATACACCTTTGCCTAAATATACTTTCTTATCACCATCACGAAGTTCAACCGCTTCGTGTGCACCTGTTGATGCTCCCGAAGGAACAGCGGCACGCCCCATGGCACCATCTTCTGTTAATACATCAACTTCAACTGTTGGATTTCCTCTCGAATCGAGAATTTGTCTTGCATGAATGTTAATAATTGCGCTCATCTTTTTTTGTAATTAGTGAATGATTGAATTAGTAAATGACTGAATTAATTAGTCATCAATTGTATAAAATCGTCAAATAAATATCGACTATCATGAGGACCAGGTGCAGCTTCGGGGTGATATTGAACCGAAAATGCTTTTTTATTTTTTAACCTAATACCTTCAATCGTGTTATCGTTTAAATTAATGTGTGTTACTTCAACATTGGTGTTTTTTGCAACATCTTCAGCCTTCACCGAAAAACCATGATTTTGTGAAGTGATTTCACAATGACCTTTGATGATATTTTTTACAGGATGATTTAATCCACGGTGACCATTATGCATTTTAAAAGTTGCTATGTCATTTGCTTCTGCCAATATTTGATGACCCAAACAAATGCCAAACAATGGAACATTTTTTTCGAGAATTGATTTAACTGTTTCAACAGCATAATCCATTGTTGCAGGATCACCAGGACCGTTTGAAATCATAAAACCATCGGGTTTAAATTTCATCATTTCGTCAAAAGAAGTTTTGCCATTAAATACAGCCAAATAACAATCTCTCTCAACCAAACTGCGTAAAATATTTTTCTTCACACCCAAATCTAAAACCGCTACACGCTTTGCTGCATCTTTGTTCCCAAGGTAATATGTCTTATCGGTTGATACTTTTGACGAAAGCTCCAATCCTTCCATTGAAGGAACTTTAGCCAATTCGGCTTTCAATTCGTCAACAGTTTTTTCTTCTGATGAAATAATACAATTCATCACGCCTTTGTTTCTGACATATCTAACAATTTCGCGTGTATCAACATCCGCAATTCCTATAATATTATTAGAGGCAAAATAATCCTGAACTGTTAATCCAGATTGTTTACGTGAAAATGGTACATTAAAATTTTTGCATACCAAACCCGAAATTTTTATATCATCCGATTCAATTTCTTCGGCATGAATTCCATAATTTCCAATATGCACATTGGTTTGAACAAGTATTTGCCCAAAATAGGATGGATCAGTAAAAACTTCTTGATATCCGGTCATTCCGGTGTTGAAACAGATTTCGCCTGTAGTGGTACCAATTTTTCCAATTGATGTTCCAATGAAAACCTTGCCATCTGCAAGAACAAGCGTAGCAGGAAACTTTGTAATTGATTTACTCAATGTTGGGAATATTTGCGCAAAGATAAAAAAGGATGCCTAAATGAAAAGTGCAATTAATACACAATCAGTATCCAATTATAAACTGCTATTGGTAAAGTATTACGCCTGTGCAGTTGGCCCACCAAAATTCATAGGAAATGGAGGAAGATTGTTATCATTAATATCAATCACACCATTTACCTCCTCGTATTTACTAACATTTTCGCCAAGTGCTAGCAATAATCGTTTTGCATGTTGAGGTGTAAGCACAATTCTTGACTTCACTTTTGCTTTGGGAACACCTGGCATGATGCGAACAAAATCAACTACAAACTCGGCATTGGAGTGGGTAATGATAGCAAGGTTTGCATAAGTTCCTTCGGCCATTTCTTCCGAAAGTTCGATATTGATTTGGTTATTATTTTGGTTGTTGTTTTCCATTGACTGAAATATTGAGGAGCAAATATATAAAACTTAACGAGAGAAAAATTTTTAGAAATAAACCATAAAAAAAGGCATCCATTTTCATGAATGCCTTTCAGTTTATTGAACGTTTTGTGGGAAACTAATTTCCTGCCAACGCATCTTCTTTTGAAGCCATTAATGCTTCGTATTCTTCTCTTGATCCTACGATTAGTTTTTCGTAATCGCGAATACCTGTTCCTGCAGGAATCAAATGTCCAACGATAACATTTTCTTTCAAGCCAAGCATATGATCTACTTTACCTGCAATAGCTGCTTCGTTTAACACTTTGGTTGTTTCCTGGAACGATGCTGCACTCATGAAACTTTGTGTTCCTAAAGATGCTTTTGTAATACCCATGATTACTTGCGAAGCAGTTGCTGAAACAGCATCACGTACTTCAACCAATTTCTGGTCTTTACGTTTAAGCATTGAGTTTTCATCGCGCAATTTACGAACACTTACAATCTGACCTGCTTTGAGGTTAGCTGAATCACCTGCATCAATAATAACTTTCTTGTCGTAAATCCAGTCGTTGGTTGTTTTGAAATTCAATTTCTCAACATTTTCTCCTTCGAGGAATAATGTATCTCCAGGTTCTTCAACATTTAACTTCTGCATCATCTGACGAACAATCGTTTCGATGTGCTTATCATTAATTTTTACACCTTGTAAACGGTAAACTTCTTGAATTCCGTTTGTGATGTATCGTTGAACAGCTAATGGACCTTCAATTCTCAAAATATCTTGAGGACTGATTGAACCATCACTTAATGATGAACCTGCTTTTACGAAATCGTTTTCCTGAACAAGGATATGTTTCGAAAGTGGAACAAGATATTTTTTGCTTTCACCATCTTTTGAAGTAATCATAATTTCGCGATTACCACGTTTGATACCTCCAAATGTTACCACACCATCAATCTCTGAAACTACTGCAGGGTTAGATGGGTTACGAGCTTCGAAAAGCTCAGTTACACGAGGAAGACCTCCAGTGATATCTCGGGTTTTACCCAACACACGCGGAATCTTAACAAGAATTTCTCCTGCTTTTACTTTATTCTTTTCTTCGATAATGATATGAGCTCCAACCGGAATGTTGTATTCCTTAATGGTATTTCCCTTTTTATCATTTACGAGGATTGAAGGAATTTTAGTTTTATCTTTTGTTTCGATAATTACTTTTTCCTTATGTCCTGTTTGCTCATCCGACTCTTCTTTAAAAGTAATATTCTCGATAATACCATCAAATGAAATCGTTCCTTCAAACTCTGATAAGATTACAGCATTGTATGGATCCCATGAACAAATTGCATCGCCTTTGGCAACTTTTTGTCCTGGCTTAACAACCAAATGCGCACCGTAAGGAATGTTAACAGAAATAATTGGATTACGTGAAACTTCATCCAAAATCCTGATCTCACCCTGACGACCGATAACAGTATCAACCATTCCGGAATCAGTGCTTAATTTAACTGTTTTTACTTCTTCAAATTCGAGGATACCTGCAAACTTGGCAACCATTTTACTTTCAGTTGCAATGTTTGAAGCTGTACCACCCACGTGGAATGTACGGAGTGTTAACTGTGTACCAGGCTCACCAATTGATTGTGCAGCAATTACACCAACAGCATCACCTCGCTGAGACATACGTCCCGTTGCAAGATTACGTCCGTAGCATTTTGCACAAACACCTTGTGTAGCTTCGCAAGTTAATACCGAACGAATTTCGATTGTTTCAACTGCTGATTCATCAATTGCTCTTGCAATTTCTTCAGTAATTTCTTGTCCTGAAGAAGCTAAAAGTGCACCACTCATTGTATCGAAAACATCATGTAAACTTACACGACCTAAAATACGTTCGAATAAACTTTCAACAACCTCTTCGTTATCTTTTAAAGCAGATACTGGAATACCACGCAACGTTCCGCAATCAACTTCATTGATTACTACATCTTGCGCAACATCATGTAACCTACGTGTTAGGTAACCCGCATCGGCAGTTTTCAAAGCCGTATCGGCCAAACCTTTACGCGCACCGTGTGTAGAAATAAAATATTCGATAACGGATAATCCTTCTTTAAAGTTTGAAAGAATCGGATTCTCGATAATCTCACCAGTTCCTCCCGAAAGATTCTTTTGTGGCTTAGCCATCAATCCCCTCATACCACCTAACTGACGAATTTGTTCTTTCGAACCACGAGCTCCCGAATCCAACATCATATAAATTGGGTTGAATCCTTGATTATCTTCTTTTAATTGTTTTAACAATGTATCGGCCAAACGCGAGTTGATACGTGTCCAGATATCAATTACCTGATTGTAACGCTCGTTATTTGTAATGAAACCGTTGTTGTAATTACTCCAGATTTCATCAACTTCGGCACGTGCCTGTTTAACGAATTTCTCTTTTTCATCAGGAATCATTACGTAAGAAAGGTTGAATGATAATCCTCCTTTGAATGCATAATGATAACCTAAATCTTTAATCTCATCTAGGAAACGTGCACAAGCATCCATTCCGCAAGTTTTGATGATATCACCAATAATATCGCGAAGATTTTTCTTCGTTAATAAATCATTGATATAACCATAATCGTGTGGAACTTTTTCGTTAAAAATGATACGTCCCATTGTGGTTTCGATCATTTTATTTGTAAGCACTCCATTATCGATGAGGTCGACTTTGCAATTTACATTTGCATGCAAATCAACTTTACCTTCGTTGAAAGCAATGATTGCTTCTTCGTAAGAATAAAATCTCAAACCTTCACCTTTAATAAAATGTTCTTTGGTAGACTTACGTCCTTTGGTCATATAATACAAACCAAGCACCATGTCCTGAGATGGAACCGCAATTGGTGCACCATTAGCAGGATTCAAAATATTATGCGGTGCAAGCATGAGCATTTGTGCTTCAAGAATTGCAGCATTTCCTAGTGGAACGTGAACAGCCATCTGGTCACCGTCAAAATCCGCATTAAATCCAGTACAAGTTAATGGATGCAATTGAATTGCTTTTCCTTCAACAAGTTTTGGTTGAAATGCCTGAATACCTAAACGGTGAAGCGTAGGAGCACGATTTAAAAGAACTGGATGTCCTTTTAAAATGTTTTCTAGAATATCCCAAATAACCGGTTCTTTTCTATCTACTAATTTCTTAGCCGATTTTACCGTTTTAACAATACCTCGCTCTAATAATTTGCGAATGATAAATGGCTTGAATAATTCGGCAGCCATGTTTTTAGGAATACCACACTCATGTAATTTTAAGTTTGGTCCAACAACAATTACCGAACGACCTGAATAATCCACACGCTTTCCTAGTAAGTTCTGACGGAAACGACCTTGTTTACCTTTAAGCATATCGCTCAAAGATTTTAACGGACGATTACCTTCAGTTTTAACAGCGCTCACTCTTCTTGTATTATCAAATAGCGAATCAACTGCTTCTTGTAACATACGTTTTTCGTTACGTAAAATCACTTCAGGAGCTTTGATTTCCATCAAACGCTTCAAGCGATTATTACGAATAATAACACGTCTGTATAAGTCATTCAAATCTGATGTTGCAAAACGACCACCTTCCAATGGAACGAGTGGGCGCAACTCAGGAGGAATAACAGGAAGTATTTTAACCACCATCCACTCAGGTCGGTTATCACCGGTTTCCTGTGCAGAACGGAAACTTTCGATCACTTTCAAACGCTTCAAAGCTTCGTTTTTACGTTGCTGTGAAGTTTCGTTTTGAGCTTTGTTTCTTAAATCGAAAGAGATCTCATCGAGGTTAATTTTCGACAACATGAACCATAATGCTTCACCGCCCATTTTGGCGATAAATTTATTTGGATCATTGTCGTCTAAATGTTGATTATCTTTTGGTAACGAATCTAAAATATCAAGATATTCTTCTTCAGTTAACAAATCGAGATGGTTCACTCCATCAGCTGTTTTAATACCAGGCTGACAAACAATATAGCGTTCGTAATAAACAACCATATCGAGTTTTTTGGTAGGAACACCTAACAAATAACCGATTTTGTTTGGAAGTGAACGGAAATACCAGATATGAGCAACAGGAACTACTAAATTGATGTGACCTATACGCTCACGTCTAACTTTCTTTTCTGTTACTTCAACACCGCAACGATCACAAACGATTCCTTTGTAACGAATACGTTTGTATTTACCGCAATGGCATTCATAATCTTTGATCGGACCAAATATTCTTTCACAAAATAATCCGCCCATTTCTGGTTTGAAGGAACGGTAATTAATTGTTTCGGGTTTGGTTACTTCACCAAAAGATTTTTGCAAAATGGATTCCGGAGAAGCCAAGTTGATGCGAATCTTGGTAAAATTGCTTTTTAGTTTTTGATCTTTTTTATATGACATCTTGCCGAGTTGATTTTATATTATTCTAATGTTAAATCTAAACCTAAACCTCTTAATTCATGAACCAATACATTGAATGATTCTGGAATTCCAGGAGTAGGTAAATTATCACCTTTAACGATGGCTTCGTAAGTTTTTGCTCTTCCGATAATATCATCCGACTTAATGGTAAGAATTTCCTGAAGGATGTTAGCTGCACCAAATGCTTCGAGTGCCCAAACCTCCATCTCACCAAAACGCTGACCACCAAATTGAGCTTTACCACCCAATGGTTGTTGTGTAATGAGTGAATATGGACCGATTGAACGCGCATGCATTTTATCGTCAACCATGTGACCAAGTTTGATCATATAAATCACACCAACTGTAGTTGGCTGATCAAAACGATGTCCGCTTAATCCATCATATAAATATGTTTTACCATAATCAGGAATTCCTGCTTTGCGACAATAATCTACTACCTGCTCTTCTGTTGCGCCATCAAAAATTGGAGTTGAGAATTTGATTCCCAATTCTAATCCAGCCCATCCAAGAACCGTTTCGTAAATCTGTCCCAAGTTCATACGTGAAGGTACACCAAGTGGATTCAATACGATATCAACAGGTGTTCCGTCTTCTTGGAAAGGAAGATCTTCTTCGCGCACAATACGTGCTACGATACCTTTATTTCCATGACGACCTGCCATCTTATCTCCCACTTTTAGTTTACGCTTGTTAGCGATATAAACCTTAGCAAGTTTTAAAATTCCGTTTGGTAGTTCATCTCCAACAGTAATCGCAAATTCTTTACGTTTATAAAATGCTATTTCTTGATTTAAACGATTTTTTGCGTTCGACAAAATCTGACGAACAATTTCGTTTTTCTCAGAATCTGTTGTCCAGTTGTTAGCATTGATATGTGTAAAGTCGATATCGTTCAAGTTTTTCATGGTAAACTTAGTTCCTTTCGGAATGAGTTCTTCATTGTATACATTGAACACACCTTGAGATGTTTTTCCTGAAAGCACAGTAAATAATTTTTCAACCAACTGAACTTTTATCGCCTTCACATTTTTCTCATGCTCATCAGTCAATTTTGCAACTTTATTTTTGTCTTCAGCTTTAGCTGTTTTCTCTTTTTTAACTCTTGAGAAAAGTTTCTTATCGATAACTACACCTGATGATGATGGAGAAGCTTTTAATGAAGCATCTTTTACATCACCGGCTTTATCACCAAAGATTGCACGTAAGAGTTTTTCTTCTGGTGAAGGTTCTGTTTCACCTTTAGGAGTAATTTTCCCTATCAGGATATCGCCTTCGCCAATTTCACAACCTACACGAATCAATCCGTTTTCGTCAAGATTTTTTGTAGCTTCTTCACTTACATTCGGAATATCATTAGTTAATTCTTCTTCACCACGTTTGGTGTCGCGAACTTCTAATTCATATTCTGTAATGTGTATTGAAGTAAAGATATCTTCTTTGGCAACTTTTTCAGAAATGACAATCGCATCCTCAAAGTTGTATCCTTGCCAAGGCATGAATGCAACTTTTAAGTTTCTTCCTAAAGCAAGTTCACCATTTTCAGTAGCGTATCCTTCACATAATACTTGACCTTTTTCAACTTTATCACCTTTGCGAACAATCGGTTTTAAGTTGATACAAGTATTTTGGTTGGTACGTAAAAATTTAGTGAGTTTGTATGTTTTAGAATCAGTACCGAAACTAACCAATTTATCAGTTTCAGTTTGCTCGTAACGGATAATAATTTCTCTTGCATCTACATAATCAACTACACCTTTTCCTTCGGCAACAATAAGTGCACGAGAATCTTTTGCAATTTTAGCTTCCAAACCTGTTCCTACGATTGGCGCCTGTGGTTTTAACAAAGGTACAGCCTGACGTTGCATGTTCGAGCCCATCAACGCACGGTTAGCGTCATTGTGCTCTAGGAACGGAATCATTGATGCTGCAATAGATACAATTTGATTTGGAGCAATATCCATGAAGTCAATCTTCTCTGGCTCAAGCATCGGGAAGTCACCTTCGTAACGAGCTTTTACTCTTTCATCAATAAAGTTTCCTTTCGGATCATATTTTGCATTCGACTGAGCGATGGTTTTTCCATCTTCATCTTCTGCACTCAGATAAGTTACCGGTTCTGTAATGGCAACTTTTCCATTGATTACTTTTAAATATGGCGTTTCGATGAAACCCATTCCGTTGATCTTGGCATGCACACAAAGTGATGAGATCAAACCGATATTCGGACCTTCGGGAGTTTCAATGGTACATAAACGTCCGTAATGTGTGTAGTGAACGTCACGAACCTCGAAACCAGCCCTGTCTCTTGAGAGACCACCGGGACCGAGTGCCGACATTCTTCTTTTGTGAGTAATCTCAGCCAATGGATTTGTTTGATCCATAAACTGCGAAAGTTGATTCGTTCCGAAGAAAGAATTAATCACAGAAGAAAGTGTTTTTGCATTAATCAAATCAGCTGGAGTGAAAACCTCGTTATCACGAATGTTCATTCGCTCACGAATAGTACGAGCCATACGTGCTAGTCCTACACCAAACTGTGAATATAATTGTTCTCCAACAGTACGAACACGTCTGTTACTCAAGTGATCAATATCATCCACATCAGCACGAGAGTTTGAAAGCTCGATAAGATATTTGATGATTGCGATAATGTCTTCTCTTGTAAGAACACGTACATCACTTGAAACAACACGATTTAATTTTCGGTTGATACGGTAACGTCCAACTTCTCCTAAATCGTAGCGTTTGTCAGAGAAGAATAATTTATCAATCACACCACGAGCTGTTTCCTCATCAGGTGGATCTGCATTCCTCAATTGGCGATAAATGTGCTCATGAGCTTCTTTACCAGAATTTGAGGTATCTTTTTGAAGGGTATTCAAAATGATCGCAAAATCATTATGGCTTGATTCGTTTTTATGAAGAATAATTGTTTTCACTTCCGCTTCAACAATTAAATCAATATGTTCTTCTTCTAAAACAGTATCACGCTCAATGATTACTTCATTTCTTTCGATAGAAACCACCTCACCGGTATCTTCATCTACGAAATCTTCAACCCAAGTTTTTAGAACCCTTGCTGCAAGTTTACGTCCGAGTACTTTTTTCAAGCCACTCTTAGAAACTTTAACTTCTTCAGCTAGATCGAAAAGATTTAAAATATCTTTATCCGTTTCGTAACCAATTGCACGAAGCAATGTAGTTACCGGGAATTTTTTCTTACGATCAATGTAAGCATACATCACGTTGTTCACGTCAGTAGCAAACTCAATCCAACTACCCTTAAACGGAATAACCCTTGCCGAATAAAGCTTGGTTCCATTTGTATGATATGATTGGCCAAAGAAAACACCAGGAGAACGATGTAACTGAGAAACGATTACGCGCTCAGCTCCGTTAATCACAAATGTTCCGCTTGGTGTCATATAAGGAATAGTTCCTAAATACACATCCTGAACGATTGTTTGAAAATCTTCGTGCTCAGGATCGTTACATGAAAGTTTTAGCTTTGCTTTAAGAGGTACGCTGTAAGTTAACCCACGCTCAATACATTCTTCAATAGAATAACGTGGTGGATCAACGAAATAATCAAGAAACTCTAAAACAAAAATATTTCTTGTGTCTGTTATAGGAAAGTTTTCCATAAACACCTTAAAAAGTCCTTCATTAGCTCTACTTTCAGAAGTAGTATCTAACTGAAAAAATTCTTTAAAAGATTCTAATTGTACATCAAGAAAATCCGGATAGTCCAGAACTTTTTTTACCGTAGAGAAGTCGACTCTCTCTTCCGGTGTATTGATTTTTTTTGCCAATGGATTATGGTTTAAAATTGATGAAAAAAATCACAATTTTTTATAAATAAAAAATTGACCCGCGGCATTAGCCGGGGTCAAATATGGGTTAACGAGACGTTGAACTACTTAAGTTCAACCTCTGCGCCAGCCTCTACCAATTTAGCTTTTAGTGATTCAGCTTCTGCTTTATCAACACCTTCTTTAATTGGTTTTGGAGCTCCATCAACTAGCTCTTTTGCTTCTTTCAAACCTAATCCAGTAAGATCTTTTACAAGTTTTACTACGTTAAGTTTTGCAGCACCTGCTGATTTCAAAATAACTGTAAATGCTGTTTGCTCAGCTTCAACTGCAGCCGAAGCAGCAGCAGGAGCAGCAACAGCAACTGCAGCTGCAGCTGGTTCTATTCCGTATTCGTCTTTTAGAATTTTAGCTAACTCGTTAACTTCTTTTACTGATAAGTTTACTAACTGATCAGCAAATGCTTTTAAATCTGCCATTGTTTTTTTTGTTTTTAGTTGTTATTAATAATTGATATAATTTTAAAATTTAATTATTCAGGACGTTCCGACAAAGTCTTTACAATACCTGAAAGTTTGTTACCACCCGACTGTAATGCTGAAATAACATTTTGTGCTGGTGATTGTAATAATCCAATGATTTCACCAATAAGCTCATTCTTAGTTTTAAGATTCATTAGAGCTAAAAGCTGATCATCGCCAATATATACATCCGAATCAATATAGGCACCTTTCAAATAAGGCTTATCTTTATCTTTTCTAAATGCTTTTATAATTTTGGCTGGAGTTTTTCCATCTTGTGCAAATAACAAAGCTGTGTTACCTTTTAAAGTATCAACAAGAGCTCCGTAATCTTTGCCTGTTTGTTCCATTGCTTTTTTTATAAGTGTATTTTTTGAAACTTCCATTTCAACGCCACCTTTAAAAAATTCTCTTCTTAACTGGTTTGTTTTTTGTGCATCCAGCGATGATACATCAGTTATGTAGATGTATTTGAATTCGTTGAACTTATTTACAAGTTCATTTACTACTTCTGCTTTTTTATCTTTTTGCATAACTGTTCGATTAAATACCTGGTACTGATTTTACATCAACATTAATTCCAGGACTCATTGTACTAGATACGTGAATACCTTTAAAATAAGTTCCTTTTGCTGATGACGGTTTCAATTTTGCTACAGTTTGAATAAGTTCTACCGCATTTTCAAAAAGTTTTTCAGGAGCAAACGATGCTTTTCCTATTGATGTATGAATTGCACCTTCCTTGTCAACTTTAAAATCGATTTTACCTGCCTTTACCTCTTTCACAACTTTTCCGATTTCAGTTGTAACTGTACCAGATTTAGGATTTGGCATTAGGTTTCTTGGACCTAATATTTTTCCTAATTTTCCTAGTTTAGCCATTACTTGAGGTTGTGTAACGATAATATCGATATCAACCCAACCTTTTTCAATTTTCTGAATGTACTCATCAAGCCCAACATAATCTGCACCAGCTGCCTTAGCTTCCTCTTCCTTTTCAGGTGTAACCAAAGCCAATACACGTACAGCTTTTCCTGTACCGTGTGGCAGACTTACAACACCGCGCACCATTTGATTTGCTTTCTTCGGATCAACACCTAAGCGAATATCAATATCTACAGAAGAATCAAATTTTGTATAAGAAATATCTTTTACAAGTTTTGAAGCATCTGTAAGCGTATAATGCTTTTGTGTATCAACCTTAGAGAGAACAGTTTTTCTTTTCTTAGTTAACCTGGTCATTGTTTGATAATTTAATTATTTAGTAAAAGGGTTGTCGCCCGTAACAGCAACTCCCATGCTTCTTGCTGAACCAGCAACCATTTTCATGGCTGATTCAACTTTGAAACAATTCATATCCTGCATTTTATCTTCAGCAATCTTACGAACCTGATCCCACGTAACTGAGCCCGCTTTTTTACGGTTTGATTCGGCTGATCCCTTTTGAATTTTTGCAGCTTCCAACAGTTGAGAGGCAACTGGTGGAGTTTTTATAACAAAATCAAATGATTTGTCGCTATAAACAGAAATAATAACCGGCAATATTTTCCCAGCTTTATCTTGAGTTCTTGCATTAAATTGTTTACAAAAATCCATGATGTTTACACCTTTCGATCCTAATGCAGGACCAATAGGAGGCGCAGGGTTAGCAGCTCCGCCTTTTATTTGTAATTTAATAAACCCTGATAATTCTTTTGCCATAACAAACTTATATTTTAACCCATAGGGTCATGTAACAAAAATTAATTTTCTTTTTCTACCTGTACAAAATTTAATTCCAATGGAGTTCTTCTTCCGAAAATTTTCACCATCACTTTAACTTTCTTTTTATCTTCCATCACCTCTTCAATGATTCCTGAAAATCCGCTAAACGGTCCGTCATTTACTTTCACCGATTCTCCTACAATAAATGGCTCAGCAAGCATCTCTCCTTGTTCAGAAATATCGTCTACATTACCTAATATTCTATTAACCTCTGCCTGTCTTAAAGGCGTAGGGGTTGACTTTCCACCTAAAAATCCAACAACACCGTTTATCGATGAAATAATATGTGCTACTTCACCAACAAGTTCTGCCTGAACCATTATATAACCAGGAAAATAACTCTTTTCCTTTGATATTTTCTTACCGTTTTTTATCTGAAATACTTTTTCAGTAGGTATCAATATTTGAGGCACATACGATAAAAAACCAGCACGCTCCAATTCCGATTCAATTTGAATCTTCACTTTTTTCTCGTGTCCTGTAATGGCTCTTACAACGTACCATTTATATTGATCCTGAGATGTTATGTTCATTAGTTTCGGTATTAACCCTGAAAAATTTTATAGAAAAAACCTAATCCACCGCTACTAACGATGTCAATCACATAAATTACCAAAGCAATCAAAAGTGAGGCAATCATTACGATTACTGTACTCTCTTGAAGATCTTCCCAAGTAGGCCAAGTAACCTTGTTTACCAGTTCGTCTACTGAGAGCCTGAGATATTCTTTGATTTTATTCATTTCTTTATTCTTTATTAGCACGGGTGGGGAGTCCCGATAGCTATCGGGACGAACTCCCATCAAGCTAACACTTCTCTTTCACCTATCTGTTTTCATTTGCACGGGTGGAGAGATTCGAACTCCCATCAACGGTTTTGGAGACCGCTATTCTACCCTTGAACTACACCCGTAGTTCATTGTTTTTATAGATGGCAAATGTTGGACGGTTGATTAACCACCCAACATTTGCATCTATTGTAATTATTATATTTTACTTAAGAACTTCAGTAACCTGACCGGCACCAATTGTTCTTCCTCCTTCACGAATCGCGAAACGAAGATTTTTCTCCATCGCAATTGCTTGAATTAATTTTACTGTAATTGTTACGTTATCACCTGGCATAATCATTTCCATTCCATCAGGAAGCATTACTTCTCCTGTAACGTCTGTAGTACGGAAATAAAATTGTGGACGATATTTAGTAAAGAATGGAGTATGACGTCCACCTTCTTCTTTCGAAAGTACGTAAATCTCTGCTTTGAAATCAGTGTGAGGTGTTACTGAACCTGGCTTGCAAATAACCATACCTCTACGGATTTGATCTTTGTCGATACCACGTAATAATAAACCTACGTTATCACCAGCTTCTCCTCTATCAAGAATTTTACGGAACATTTCAACTCCCGTAACAACTGATTGTAGTTTTTCAGCACCCATTCCAATGATATCAACCGTTTCGTTTGAATTGATGATACCTCTTTCAATACGACCTGTAGCAACAGTTCCACGACCTGTGATTGAGAATACATCCTCAACAGGCATTAAGAAAGGAAGTTCAGTTGCGCGAGGAGGAACTGGAATGTATGTATCAACAGCATCCATTAACTCCATAATTTTCTCAACCCATGCTGCATCTCCATTTAATCCACCAAGTGCAGATCCTCTGATGATTGGAATTTCATTTCCAGGGAATTCGTATTTTGAAAGAAGATCACGAATCTCCATTTCAACGATTTCAAGAATCTCTGCATCATCAACCATATCCACTTTATTCATGAATACAACGATACGAGGCACACCTACCTGACGAGCAAGAAGGATATGCTCACGTGTTTGTGGCATTGGACCATCAGTTGCCGCAACAACTAATATAGCTCCGTCCATTTGAGCAGCACCAGTTACCATGTTCTTAACATAGTCAGCGTGTCCAGGACAGTCTACGTGTGCGTAGTGACGATTTGCTGTTGAATATTCAACATGTGCAGTATTGATAGTGATACCGCGTTCTTTTTCTTCAGGAGCTGAATCAATTGAATCAAACGAACGGGCTTCTGACAAACCTTTATCTGCCAGCACCTTTGTGATCGCAGCAGTTAAGGTAGTTTTACCGTGGTCAACGTGACCGATAGTACCAATATTTACGTGGGGTTTACTACGGTCGAATTTTTCTTTTGCCATAATTTTTAGGTATTGAGATTAATTTTTATTTTATAATTCTAAATTTAATATTCTTAATAACTTAAGAG
>CANKGI010000020.1 GCA_947481365.1 Bacteroidota bacterium
ACCAGAAAATATCGTTTACGAACGTACTCATCTGATGACCGAAAATGCACTTTCATATTGTCCTGGTTGCGGCCATGGCACAGCTCACCGCTTAATTATGGAAGTGATAGAAGAAATGGGATTACAATCGCAAACTATTGGCGTGGCTCCTGTTGGTTGTTCAGTATTAGCATACGAGTTTCTCGATATTGATATGCAACAAGCAGCACACGGAAGAGCTCCAGCAGTTGCAACAGGAATAAAAAGATTGCTGCCAGATAAATTTGTTTTCACTTATCAAGGTGATGGCGATTTGGCTGCAATAGGAACGGGAGAAACCATTCATGCATGTAACCGCGGAGAAAATATTTGCATCTTTTTTGTGAACAACGGAATTTATGGAATGACCGGAGGACAAATGGCTCCAACAACTTTACCCGGAATGAAAACTGCAACTTCTCCTTTCGGAAGAGATACAGTATCGATGGGATTTCCTTTAAAAATTACGGAAATGGTTGCAATGCTTCCTGGTGTTTGTTATGCAACTCGTCAGAGTGTGCATACTCCTGCGAACGTTCGCAAAACAAAAAAAGCAATTGAGAAAGCAGTAAAATGCCAATTAGAAAAAAAGGGGTTATCATTTGTTGAAATTGTTTCGAATTGCAATTCAGGCTGGAAAATGACACCAATTGATTCTAACATATGGATGGAAGAAAATATGTTTCCTGTGTTTCCTTTGGGCGATATTAAATTACCGAAATAATGTGATGATGTGATAATGAGATAATATGATAATGAAATAAAATAGTTAGAAAATGAATTTCAATAATCAAATTATCATGTAAGCTAATCATCAAATAAATCAATCATCAAATTATCAAATCAAAAAATTATCAAATTAATAACATGACAGAAGAAATTATCATAGCCGGTTTTGGAGGACAAGGAGTTTTGTCGATGGGAAAAATTCTTGCATACTCAGGAATGATGCAAAACAAAGAAGTAAGTTGGATGCCTTCATACGGACCTGAAATGCGCGGTGGTACAGCAAATGTTACAGTAATTTTAAGTGACGAAAGAATCAGTTCACCCATTTTAAATCAATTTGACACTGCTATTATTTTGAATCAGCAGTCGATGGATAAATTTGAGAAATCGGTAAAAAAAGGTGGTATCTTAATTTACGATCCGAACGGAATTACACATCACCCAACTCGTACTGATATTAATATTTACACCGTTGAGGCTGCAGATGAATCGACAAAACAAAATTTTAAAAAAGGATTTAACATGTACATTCTTGGTGCATTTTTAAAATTGAAACCATTAATTGGTGCCGAGTATATGCACAAAGGATTAGAAAAATCATTGCCTTCTCGTCATCATCATTTAATACCTGAAAACGAAAAAGCAATTGAACGTGGAAAAGAAATTTTGACGGCAAAACATTTGATGAACTAAGAAAGTAGTCAATCGATAATCATTCTATTGTCATTCTAGTTACTTTATCATTTGAACACCGAATGACAGCGAAGCGCATGACAACTGAATGACACGAAGTGAACGAAACACTGAATGACCAATTAAATTTATGACTAAAATAAACCTCACATACACACACGATAACTCCGTTGCTCAAATTATTTTTGACGATGGAAAAGGAAACGTTCTCGACTCAATTATGATGGCTGAGTTGCAGGAAATTCTTGATACTTTCAAACAAAACAAAGATTTAAAACTCATCACTTTTGAAGGAGCTGGTAAACATTTTTCGTTTGGTGCCAGTGTTGAAGAACACACGAAAGATGCTGCAGCCACCATGCTCAAATCTTTTCATCAGTTATTTTATTCGTTGCGTGATTTAGCCATTCCTACGCTCGCAAAAATATCAGGTCAGTGCCTTGGTGGCGGAATGGAAGTTGCTATTATGTGTAACTTTTTGCTAGCCGACAAAACTGCAAAAATGGGACAACCAGAATTAATTTTGGGAGTGTTCCCTCCTCCTGCATCAGTGATTTTACCAGAAAAAATTGGTGTATCGAGAGCTGAAGATATTATTTTAACAGGAAGATCTTTATCGGCTGATGAAGCAAAAACATTCGGAATTCTTAATGATGTTTTTGAAGATAAAGCTGCGCTCGAAATTGGAGCGAATGCTTTTATCGAACAACATATTTTACCAAAAAGTGCATCATCACTTCGGTTTGGTGTTCGTGCATCACGTGCTAAATTCAACCACATCCTCACCAACTTTTTACAACAACTCGAGCAGATTTATGTTCAGCAATTGATGAATACAAACGATGCAAATGAGGGGATCAATTCGTTTCTTGAAAAAAGAAAACCTGAGTGGAAGAATAATTAAAATTTGTAGTTTTCTACAAACTCAAACTGACAATGTCATGTCGAGCGGAGTCGAAACATCACGCAGCTTTTAAACTTTTTATTTTCAAGCCTTTGATTTTTTCTTTCGCAAATTTGAGCGAAATATGAAGTTCTGAGACATCATCTTTAGAAGGCATTTCGTACATGTGGTCAATCAAAATGGTTTCGCAAATGCTACGTAAACCGCGTGCTCCAAGCTTATATTCAAAAGCTTTATCAACAATCAAATCAATCACCTCTTCTTCAATAATCAATTTCACATTTTCCAACTCAAACAATTTGATGTATTGTTTTATTAAAGCATTTTTGGGCTTGGTAAGAATATTTTTGAGCGCATCTTTATCGAGCGGATTCAAATGACAATGCACTGGTATACGACCAATTATTTCAGGAATCAATCCGTAAGTTCTTAAATCAGCAGGCGATACAAACTGCAATAATTTAGAAGTATCATTCGGATCCACATCGGAAGATTGCGTATTAAAACCAATTGCCTGAGTTTGTAATCTGCGAGCAATAATTTTATCAATTCCTTCGAACGCACCACCACAAATAAATAAAATATTTTCGGTGTTTATCTGAACCATTTTTTGTTCGGGATGTTTACGTCCGCCTTGCGGTGGAACATTGGCAACTGTACCTTCTAAAATTTTTAGTAAAGCTTGCTGAACACCTTCACCACTCACATCGCGAGTAATCGAAGGATTATCACTTTTGCGCGAAATCTTATCAATCTCATCAATGTAAATAATTCCTTTTTCGGCTGCAGCAACATTATAATTTGCAGCTTGTAGTAATCGAGATAAAATACTTTCTACATCCTCGCCAACATAACCGGCTTCGGTAAGCACCGTTGCATCGGCAATACAAAACGGAACCTTTAAAATTTTTGCAAGCGTTTTAGCAAGCAAAGTTTTTCCGGTACCTGTTTCGCCTACCAATAAAATATTTGATTTTTCGAGATCAACTTCACTACTGCTTGCACGATGATTGATGCGTTTAAAATGATTATAAACAGCAACGCTCAACACTTTTTTGGCTTCATCCTGCCCTATCACATATTCGTCTAAATGATTTTTTATTTCCTGCGGTTTCAGCAATTTATCGGTAAACTCAAGTTTACTTTCTTTGCCTAAATCTTCGTGCACCAAACGAAATGCCTGATCAATACAGCTATCACAAATAAATGCAGTGATTCCCGAAATCAGATATTCCGTTTCAACTTTATTACGTCCGCAAAACGAACATTTTTCCTCCTTAGCCATCTTCTTAGCCATTATTTCTTTTCAGGTGTCTTATTTTTAACAAGCACATCGTCAATCATACCATATGCTTTTGCTTCTTCAGCTGTCATCCAGTAATCGCGATCGCTATCAGCCAAAACTTTATCATACGTTTGTCCGGTGTGTGTAGCAATAATATCGTACAATTCCTTTTTCAATTTTTGAATTTCACGAGCGGTAATTTCAATATCCGAAGCTTGTCCTTGCGCACCACCTAGCGGTTGATGAATCATAATACGAGCATGACGCAAAGCAGTACGTTTTCCTGCTGCACCTGCACATTGTAACACAGCTCCCATTGAAGCCGCCAATCCTGTACAAATTGTTGCCACATCAGGATTTATCCATTGCATGGTATCGTAAATTCCTAATCCGGCATACACCGAACCACCCGGAGAATTGATATACATTTGAATATCTCTGCGTGCATCCATCGAATCTAAAAACAGCATTTGTGCCTGAACAATATTTGCAACATAATCATCGATGGGCATACCTAGAAAAATAATGCGGTCTGCCATCAAACGTGAAAAAACGTCAATCTCACGAAAGTTCATTGGGCGTTCTTCGATAACTGTTCGAGTCATTCCCTGCATTGAGCTTTCGATGTAAGCATCAACTTTTAAACTACTGATTCCTTTATGCTTTATCGCATATTTTCTGAATTCTTTTCCGTCCATAATTGTTAAAAGAGTTTAATCAAAATTAGTAAACACAATGAAAGCAACAATAGTTTTGCCAAATAAATATTAGCGACAAACGTGCATAACTCTTTTTCGCTAGACGATTCGTTGTCTATTATAAATAATTCGATAAGATTATTTACGATTAATGATCGTGGTTGTGATGGTGTTTTGCGTTGTGTTCAGAAACTGTTTTGAAAAACTCTTCCGATTCAAGCTCTTTGGTATCAATGGTAATCAGTGATTTTGCAACTGTGCGAACTTTATTAGAAATAGCCAGATTGATCATTTTTGAACGATAATCTTCTTTTTTCAAACTGGGCTCGATGATGCTGTTTAATAACTCATCATTTAAACCGGCAGTGCCATAAGCGCCAAACATGCTTTTGGTATAATTAATTGCTGCTTCGCGAATATCTTGCTCTTCAATCTTCACTCCGTTTTCGGCCATCAGTTTTTCTTCAAACAAATGATTGCGCAAATATTCAGCTTCGTGCTCGTAGTTGTGATCTACATTTTCGGCATTAAATTTATCAGCATGTCTATCAATTAACCAGCGTTTTAAAAATGCATCAGGTAATTGAATGTTGTGTTTAGCAACCAATTTATCAATCAACTCATGTTCGAATAAATGATCTGATTGTTGAGTGTAATATCCGTTTAGCTCTTCTTTAATTTTTACTTTCAATTCATCAACTGTTGAAACAACACCCGGGCCATAAGTTTTATCAAACAAGTCTTGATCTAACTCCGCTTCAACATTGCGTTTTATTTCTTTTACAACCAATTTAAAATTGGGTCCAAGATCATTCACACCAATTTTTTGAACACCTAAAACATGCGAAATTTCTGTTTCGTTGTTTTCAAATAAATCAAAAATATTTACGGTTAATTCTTTGTCTTTACCAATTCCGATAAATTGAGTTTTGATAGCATCATTCTTCAAAGTTGATGTTAAAACGGGAGCATTATCGGCATGTGCGCCACCTTCAAAAGTATTTCCTGCTGCATCCAACTCATCAAAACTGCAATAAACGATGTCGTTATCTTCTGCAGCTTCCACATCAAGCATGGTTCCCATACGTTTTTTCAAACGATCAACCTCTTCATCAACCATTTTATCCGAAATATTCACAACATACTTTGTAAATACATCCTTAGCTGTAACATCTAATTTCAAGTCGGGAGCCATTCCAACATCGAATTTAAATGTGTAATCTTTATCTTTAGAAAGCTCGTCAATCTTACTGTCATCTGATAATACAGGCTGACCTAAAATGTTCAACTTATTTCCTTCTATATAATCAAACAGTCCTTTAGATGCAGCAGTATTAACAGCTTCAAGCAACACTGTGTTGCCATACATCTTTTCGATCATTGATTTTGGAGTTTTACCCGGACGAAAGCCTGGCATACTCACTTTATGCTGATAATTTTTTAACTGCTTTTCAATTTCTGGAAGATAATCGGCACTAGAAATGTTAACCGAAATTGTTCCGTTCAAATCATCTTTTTTCTCAAATGTAACGTTCATAACCTTTGCTTAATAAAAAAGACTGAACTTTCAGTCTTTTTAGTCTTTGTGCGCATGAAGGGACTCGAACCCCCACGTCTTTCGACACCAGATCCTAAGTCTGGCACGGCTACCAATTACGCCACATGCGCTTTTTAATGTGAATATTTTTCCGTTAAAAAGGACGGCAAAGGTATTTATTTTTTTATATTTCCAAAAAGTTATAGCAATCGGGTAAATTCGTACCACAATCATACATATGCAAGCAGAAATAGATACTGAAAAAGAAAATCATGATATTGTAGAAGCGTATCGTAACTTATTAAAATCGTGTAGCCCTACGCTCGAAAAGGGCGACAAGAAATTAATACGTAATGCTTTCGACCTTTCGGTTGAAGCGCACAAGAACATGCGCAGAAAATCGGGAGAACCTTATATTTTACATCCCATTGCCGTTGCTCAAATTTGTGCCGAAGAAATTGGACTTGGAACAACTTCCATCGTTTGTGCGCTGATACACGATACCGTTGAAGATACACATATTACACTCGATATTGTTCGCTTAAATTTTGGCGAAAAAGTTGCCCGAATTATTGACGGACTTACTAAGATTGGTGGCGTTTTCGACCAGCAGGATAAAAGTTTACAAGCCGAGAATTTTAAAAAAATGTTACTCACGCTGAGCGATGATGTTCGGGTAATATTAATCAAACTTGCCGATCGCTTGCACAACATGCGTACACTCGACTCGATGTCGGTTAAGTCGCAACTCAAAATAGCTTCCGAAACTTTATATGTTTATGCTCCGCTGGCACACAGGTTGGGATTATATGCTATTAAAACCGAGCTTGAAGATTTGGCTACAAAATATCTTGAAGCCGATAATTACAATTTTGTAAAAGATAAACTACAGGAAACTAAGTTACAGCGCAATCGTTACATCAAAACTTTTATCGAACCAATTCAGGAAATATTAAAAGAACAAGGTTTAAAAGTTGAGATAAAAGGTCGTCCAAAATCAATCAGTTCCATTCTGCAAAAAATGAAAAAGCAAAACGTAACTTTTGAAGAAGTCTACGATTTGTTTGCTATTCGTATTATTATCGACTCTGATTTTGACAACGAAAAATCTGATTGCTGGAAAGTTTATAGTTTCGTTACTGATATTTACAAGCCTAATCCCGATAGGCTTCGCGACTGGATATCTACTCCAAAAGGAAATGGATACGAATCGTTGCATACTACCATAATGGGACCGAAAGGGAAATGGGTTGAAGTGCAAATTCGCACAAAACGAATGGACGAAATTGCCGAGAAAGGTTATGCAGCACATTGGAAATATAAAGATAAAGATGCTCAGGTGGCAGATGGTGGACTGGAAGGATGGTTGGCAAAAGTTCGCGAAATTTTAGAAAATCCTGAGTCGAATGCACTCGACTTTCTGGATGATTTTAAAGTGAACTTTTTTACCGATGAGATATTTGTTTTTACCCCAAAAGGCGAATTACGTAAGCTTCCAACAACGGCAACCATTTTAGATTTTGCTTACGATATTCATACCGAGCTTGGCTCAAAATGCATTGGCGGAAAAGTAAACAACAGGCTTGTTCCCATCAATCATCAAATTGCCAATGGCGATCAGGTTGAAATTATTACCTCTACAAAGCAAACACCAAAAGAAGACTGGCTGCATTTTGCCATAACAGCAAAAGCAAAAGCAAAGATTCGCGATTATTTAAAATCCGAAAAATTGCGCTCGTCTAAAATGGGAAAAGAAATATTGGAGCGTAAATTTAAGCAAGATAAAATTACGTTTAACAGCGATAATTTACTTCCACTGCTCAATTATTTTAAACTACCTACCGTTGCCGAATTGTATTTTCAGGTTGCAACCGAAATGATTGAAAAAACGAAACTCAACATTTCGCAAATTCTTGAATACACTAAAGCGAAAAAAATTGAAGAACATCAGCAAAAACAACAGAAAAAAGAAAATAAAGTAACAGGTAATCTTGCCAAAGATGCTGTTCTTATTAGTGATGATGTTGATCTTCCATATTCATTCGCAAAATGCTGTAACCCCATACCAGGCGATGATATTTTTGGATTTGTAACAGTTGGTGAAGGGGTGAAAATTCATCGGAAAAATTGTACGAATGCCATTGGTTTAATGTCGAATTACGGATACCGCATTATTAAAGCAAAATGGGCAAACACAATGCTCGATAAATCGCAGGCATTTATTACCAACATAAAAGTTTCGGGAATAGACAGTGTGGGAATTGTGAGTACCATTACTAATATTATTTCGCAGCAATTGCAAATTAATATGCACTCCATCAGTGTAAACTCAAAAGAAGGAATGTTTGAAGGCTCCATTGAATTAGAAGTTTACGATACAGCTCACCTCGAAGAATTGATGAACAAAATAAAAGATTCGAGTCCGCTGATAAAAGTAAGCAGGGTTGATTTGCCGCATGCGGAGTAGATTGTGATAAATTTGTGAATGGTTTTATTGTAATTGAATTTAATTTGCTTCCCTATTATTAATCATGCAATCAAACCGTACAAACGAACATATTAAGCTCGAGGCCCGAAAGGTTTTTACCGATTATCTCGAAACCAAAAAGCAACGAAAAACTCCCGAACGTTTTGGTGTGTTAGACGAAATATATTCGAACAAAGAACACGTTGATGCCGAAGGTTTATTTGTACAATTAAAAGAGCGCGGTTACAGACTTAGTCGTGCAACGGTTTACAATACACTCGAACTTTTGGTTGAATGCGGTTTGGTAACAAAACACCAATTCGGAAAAAATATTGCACGCTACGAAGGTAGTTATGGCAGTAAGCAACATGACCATATGATTTGCAAACGATGTAATAAAATTATTGAGTTTTGCGATCCACGAATTCAGCAAATAAAAAATATGATTGGCGAAATATTACATTTTAAAGTTACCGAACATTCGCTACACTTGTACGGTAATCCAATTGCTGATGTAAATGGAAAATGTGTTTCGTGTGATAAGGAATTGAAAATGGAGAGTTGAAAATGAATATTTTAGGGATGAAGGGATGAGGTGATGAAGAGATGAAGTATTGATTGTTGAATTTTAAAAATATTACTAACTGCTGAAGGCTAACAGCTAACAGCTAAAAGCTAAATAAAGATGATAGATGTAGTTCTCGGTCTTCAATGGGGAGACGAAGGAAAAGGTAAAATTGTTGATGTATTAACTCCGCAATACGATGTGGTTGCAAGGTTTCAGGGTGGACCAAATGCCGGACATACTTTGGAATTTAACGGACAAAAACACGTGTTGAACACTATTCCTTCGGGAATTTTTCATCACGATTGTATAAACATTATTGGAAATGGTGTAGTGATTGATCCTGTTACATTAAAAAAAGAAATCGATAAGATTTCATCATCAGGAGCCAATCCAAAAAAGAATTTATACATCTCGCAAAAAGCACATTTGATTTTGCCAACTCATCGTTTGGTAGATGCAGCTAGCGAAGCTCATAAAGGTGAACATAAAATTGGTTCAACTTTGCGCGGAATCAGTCCAACATATCAAGATAAAATTGGAAGAAGTGGTTTGCGAATTGGCGATATTTTAGCTCCAAATTTTAAAGCGAAATATGATACCGCAGTTGCCAATCATAAAATGTTGCTCGATCGTTTTAACTTTAAATATGATTTGAGTGAACATGAACCTGCATTTTTTGAAGCGATAGAATTCATCAAACAATTTCAAATCATCAACTCCGAATATTTTATTCATGATTTGTTGAGCAAAGGCAAAAAAATATTAGCCGAAGGTGCACAAGGAACTTTATTGGATATTGATTTTGGTTCGTATCCTTTTGTAACTTCATCAAACACCATAACCGGTGGAGTGTGTAGCGGGCTTGGCGTTTCGCCTAGTAAAATCAATAAAGTTTATGGGATTTTTAAAGCCTATTGCACTCGCGTTGGTAGCGGACCATTTCCGACTGAACAAGAAAACGAAACGGGTGAGAAATTACGTAAATTGGGTTTTGAGTTTGGTGCCACAACCGGACGACCACGCAGAACTGGTTGGCTCGATTTGCCAACTTTAAAATATGCTTTGATGCTGAATGGTGTTACCGATTTAATTTGTACAAAAAGTGATGTATTGAGTGGCTTTGATGAAGTTCTTGTTTGTGATGAATATGAAATAGAAGGTAAGCGCACCAACGAAATTCCGTTTAATGTTGCCGATGCTAAAATTACTCCGCAGTATAAAACTTTTAAAGGTTGGAGCGAAGACTTATCGGTGATAAAAGATTACGAAAAATTACCGCAAACTTTTAAAGAATATATGAATTATGTTGCAGAGCAAATAGGTTTGAATGTAAATGTAATTTCGGTTGGACCTGATAGGGAGCAAACGGTGTTTGTGAAGTAAAGTTGTTTTTGAATTTTAATTCAGGAAATGATGTGGCTAAAGCCAATTACGGTTTTGCCTTTTATATCAGTTCACTGAAGTGAACTGTAAAGGATAATTTTATCACAGAAATAAACTGAGGTGAACTGTAAAGGATAATTTAATATCAGAAATAAACTGAAGTGAACTGTAAAGAATAATTTAATATCAGAGTAAACTGAAGTGAACTGTAAAAGATATTTAATCCCTGAAATTAATTACAGTTTGGCTTTAGCCAACTGAAAAACAAAAGAATCAACTTATTGGCTTTAGCCACATTTTACAAATCGTTTCCTTTTACCAAAGTCCATCCATATTTTTCCATAAACTCATTAACTTCAGTTTTAAAAGTTTTTCTTGAGTGATGTGTTTCCTGATTGTGAATATAGTTTCTTACTTTTTCAACATGCCTTTCGCTCACACCCACAGCCCAAAAATCATCTTGCCAAATAAATTTACTTTGAGTTAAATTATTTTGATTAATCCAAAAGGATGATTCTCCTTTTATAAGTTGTGCTACTTTGCTAATGTTTTGCTCTTTGCCCAGCGAAATTAAACAATGCGCATGTTCTTGATATCCGTTTATACAATCAAGTCTGATGCTTTTCTCATCAGCATTTTGTTTAATATGCTGAAATACTTTTTTTCTTAAATCAGGGGAATTTAAAAAGGGTTCTCTGTTTTTGGTGGTAAAAACCAAATGGATGTAAACTCTTACCCAGCTCATTTTATTTGTTTCATATTATGTGGCTAAAGCCACGTGTTACTTTATTTTTTTTACAGTTCACTGAAGTGAACTTTAATAGTTTTATTCTTCCTCATCTCCATCATCAGGAGTAGTATCTTCAAACTTATCAAGTGTTGGTTCGCCAAGCAGGGCAAGCATTTCGTGCACTTCATCTACTTTGGTTTTCTTGTCCGATTTTTCGTAAGCAACAACCAAATTTCGCAACACACGTTTGATAATATCGATGTTTGAGCATGCTTCAAAAAATTCGTACTTCGGCTCAATTTTTATTTGAATAAGAAATTGTTCGAGGTTTGCTTTTGAGAAAACTGCACCATTATTAAATGCATTGATGTAAAACAAAACTTTTCCGTAGCGATAATCCATTTTTGGTTTTGCGCCAAATGATGGATCGGTAATCTTTGTTATTGGTTCTTCTTTATATGCCATTACAAAATGCTGCGGGAGATTTACTCCGTAAATAGGAATTTGCAATCGTTGTGCAACAAGCATATAAACAATAGCAAGCATTATCGGATTTCCCTTTTTACTTTCTAGCACATTGTTGATGAACGAATTTTGCGGGTCGTGATAATTGGTGGTATTGCCCTTAAATCCATTGAGCGAATAAATAACATGATTTAACACGCGTACTTTTTCGTATGCTGTTAAATCTAAATTCATTTCGAGCCAAGCATCCAAACGAATGCGATCGAGCTCGGCAATTACTTTTTGTTTATCAATATCGGGGTATCGGTATTTTGCAATGAGGAGAATTCCATCCAACAATTCAGGCTCAGGTTCTTTGCTCCAAGCACGAAGTTTATTTAATAACTCGGTAAACTGAATGCGATGAATAATGTTTTCGATTTTGCGTTGCTGTTCGAGGTTTTTTATTACCCCCCACTCCTGCTCGAGAAATGAAATTACATCCGTGCCAAGCGATAATAATTTATCTTCTACATGCTGAGCAACTTCGTTGTCATCGTCATCCAGCAATGCTATCAGCGATATGACTTCTCTCTCATTAAGCATTTATTTTTTGGCAACTTTTTTTGCAGCTTTTTTCTTTGGTGCAGATTTCTTTGCAGCAGTTTTTTTAGGTGCAGCACGTTTTGACGGAGCTTTTTTAGCAGCAGCTTTTTTAAGCATTCCTTCGTTTACCGGACCAACAATTTTCATACACTCATCAAAAGTTAGTGCATTTACATCTTGTCCTTTTGGTATTTTAAAATTGCTCTTACCATAAACAATATATGGTCCCCATCTTCCATTCAACAATTTCAAATTCACATCTTCTGCAAATTCTTTGATGAGTTTATTGGCTTCAACTATTCGTTTTGCTTCAATAATTTCTATCGATCGGTTTACATCAACGGTGTATGCATCTTCGCCTTTTGGTATCGAATAAAATTTATTATCGTGAACAATATACGGACCGAATTTACCTATCGAAGCTTTCATTTCTTTGTCTTCAAACAAACCAACCACACGAGGAAGTTTAAATAATTCCAAAGATTCTTCAAGCGTTATCGATTCAACCAATTGTCCGGTTCTGAGTTTTCCGTATTTAGGTTTTTCATCTTCAGTTCCTTCGCCTAATTGCGCAAACGGGCCAAAACGTCCAACTTTAACATACACATTTTTTCCGCTCACTGGGTCAACACCTAACATACGCTCACCGCTTTGGCGTTCGGCTGTTTCAGATGTTTTCTTTACATCGGCACTAAATGGTTTGTAAAATGTACTGATCATTTTATTCCATTGCAATTGCCCGTTTGCTATTTCATCAAATTCTTTTTCAACGGTGGCAGTAAAATTATAATCCATTACATCACCAAAATGTTTCGAAAGAAAATCGGTAACAATCATCCCTATATCACTCGGAAATAATTTTGATTTTTCATAACCGTATTTTTCCAATTTTACTTCTTTCGAAACTTTTCCGTTTACTAATAAAATCAAATTGATATTTCTTTCTTTTCCATCACGATCTTCTTTGAGCACATAGCCACGTTTCTGAATAGTTGAAATAGTTGGTGCATATGTTGAAGGACGACCAATACCTAATTCTTCAAGTTTCTTTACAAGACTTGCCTCAGTGTATCGTGCTGAGGGTTTATTGTAGCGTTGAACAGCTTCTATTTGTTTTAAAGAAAGTTGTTCGCCAATATTTAGCGGTGGTAACATTGATGAGTTTTCATCATCACTTTCTTCGTCATTCGACTCAAGGTAAACTTTTAAAAATCCTTCGAATTTTAACACTTCACCTGTTGCAACAAATTCTTCACTTGCTGTCGAAATGCTAATGTTTGCAATTGTTCTTTCAATTTGGGCATCGGCCATTTGCGAAGCAATTGCACGCTTCCAAATCAAATCATATAAACGCGCTTCTTGTTTGCCAATATCTACTGAAGTGTTTTCAAAATAGGTTGGACGAATGGCTTCGTGCGCTTCTTGAGCACTTGCACTTTTAGTTGTGTATTTACGAGTTTGAGCAAATGCTTCACCAAACTGTTCGTGAATTTGTTTACGCGAAGTATTGATGGCAAGTTCTGATAAATTTACCGAATCGGTACGCATATAAGTGATGAGCCCGGCTTCGTATAATTTTTGTGCAACCATCATGGTTTGCGAAACCGAAAAACTTAATTTTCTACTGGCTTCTTGTTGCAAAGTTGACGTTGTAAATGGAGGTGCCGGTGATTTTTTTGCAGGCTTAACTTCCAGATTTTTGATGGTAAAAGTTGCACCGTTGCATTGATTCAAAAAAGCTTCTGCTTTTTCAAATGTGTCGAAGCGTTTAGGCAACTCGGCATTCATTGTTTTACCGCCAACATTAAATTGTGCGGTAACTTTATAAGCAAATGATGCACTAAAATTATTCACTTCACGCTCACGTTCAACAATCAAACGAACAGCAACTGATTGAACTCTTCCAGCTGATAAATTTCCTTTTATTTTTTTCCAAAGTATTGGCGAAAGTTCAAATCCAACTAATCTGTCGAGCACACGTCTGGCTTGTTGTGCATCAACTAAATTTTTATCAATGGTTCGTGGATTTTCTATCGCTTTTAAAATGGCAGGTTTTGTAATTTCATGAAAAACGATGCGTTTTGTTTTTGCCGCATCAAGGCCAAGCACTTCTGATAAGTGCCACGAAATGGCTTCTCCTTCACGGTCCTCATCGGATGCGAGCCATATCATATCTGCTTGAGATGATAATTTTTTTAGTTCGGATACAATTGCTTTTTTATCGGCAGAAACCTCGTATCGCGGTGTAAAATTATTTTTGATATCAATTGCATCATCCCCTTTTGCCAAATCTCGGATATGACCAAAGCATGATTTAACGGTAAAATCTTTACCGAGAAACTTCTCGATGGTCTTTGCTTTTGCAGGCGACTCAACAATTACTAAATTCTTCGTCATAACTCTTCACGTTTAAAAATAACAATGTTGTAACAACCAAATTCCGACACATCAGGAACGTATGTTACAACATCAATTGAACTGCAATAATAACAACTGCAGCCGATAAACAAAATTGGCACTTAATTCTTAATTAACCAACAACTTATGATTGAAGGTTTGACTTCCTGCTTCAAAACGTATAAAATACATTCCTCTCGACAAATCATTTTTATTGATATTTACATTGTGAGCACCACTTTGTAAAGGTGCATTTTGTGGTATCATCACTTCACGTCCCATGATATCAATAATTGAAATTTTTACTGGCGCATTTTCTTTTAATTCAAATGAAATATTAGCAACTTGGCTCATTGGATTTGGCTGAACACTAAATTTAAAAGATTCTTTTATCGCTTCATCAACACCAAGAATAGAGCCATCAGTTATTTTAAAATTGTCGAAATAAATATTGTTTCCTCTTCGGTTAATAAACTCAAAACGAAAACGTGCATTGCTATATGTTTTATATGATGATAGATTAATGCTGGCTAATTTCCATTCGGTAACAAGCGGTGTAAAATCATTTGTTGTTGGGCTATTAGGTGATGTTGCCAATGCACCACCTGTTAATGAAAAAATATTTGTTTCATCCATTCCAAAACTATTTGTAACCATTACATTTAACACATCAGTATTGGCTGTTGATTTTTGTGAGTAAGCATAATAGAAACTTAAATATGGATTTGCTACACCTGTAATATCTATTTCGGGAGATTGAAACCCGTCACGTGAATTGATTGGAACAAGTGTGTTTGTAAAATTATGCATCGAAAGACAATTGTTTCCGCTTTGCGAAACACCTAATTTTAATTGCCATCCGTTAGATGGGGTATTAAAATTATTGATAATCCATCCATCACTAATCAATGTAGCATTTTCAAAATCGTAAGCATATGGCGCTTTTGTAATAGATGAGTTAACAGTAAGATATGATCCGCTAACATCAAGTCCAGTTGAATTTAAATTTGTTGCCGATGCTGCATTTACCCTATTTGTATTTGATGCTGCGCCAGTAAAACTGATTGCATAAACCCTGGTTTTTTGCCCAGTTGTAAAAACATTCATACATGTTCCGTCTGCATAATCCATATAGTCGTTAACCAAATCGGTAAGATTAGGAACATCATTTGTACATGAATTATTAGGAACACATGCTCCATAATTAGCAGCTTTCACAGGAGGTGTATCGCAAACCTGATCGCCTGTACTATTGCAATTAGAAGAAGTGATTGAACCGCTTCCACATCCATTTTGAAAAGGATGATATAATCCTAACCAATGTCCTGCTTCGTGTGTGAGAGTTCTTCCTGCTTGCGAAAGATCTCCGGTACCAATCACACCAATTTGATCTGCACGAATAATCACACCATCTGTTAATGGTTGTGTGTTTCGTTGTGTAGGAAATTGTGCATATCCTAAAACAGTTCCACCTGAGTTTCCGATACCTAAATTGCTTATTGAGCTAACAACCCAAATGTTAAAATATTTGTTACTATCCCAATAACTTAAAGCTTTCACATTGTCATCTGCATTCACAGTCATTGTATTGTAAACTCGGTTTATTCCATCATGCTTTTTGCCACTAGGATCGTATTGCGCTAGTCTAAATTCTATTTCCATATCGGCAGCTAATGTGTTCGTACTTGAACCTCCATTTGTGCCTGTTTTTTTACGGTAATCTTCATTCAAAATCCTGATTTGATCCATTATTTGTGCCTGCGAAATATTCTCCGTTCCGTTTTGGTGGATGATATGAAAAACAACAGGTACAATTTTTACAACTCCGGCTTTATTCATCATTAACGAAGCCATTTGAGTACGGGCTGTTTCGTTAGCCTTTTCTTCTATCTTTATTAATTCGGGATGTAAAATTACTGAACGATTGTATGTTTCATCAGTAGCACATGGGGTAAAATTTTGGGCAAAAATACTAGTTAATCCAATAAGCTTTACGCACAATACCAAACAAATCTTTCTCATTATTCTGTTTTTTAAAAGAGAGGCAAAGAAAGTAAATTTGGTTGCATTTTCGAATTAAATACCCCTTAATTTTACTGATTATCAGCAGAAATTGGTTGGAAACTCCGTAAATAATGATCCATCAAAACAATTGATGCCATGGCTTCAACAATAGGAACAGCACGTGGAAGCACGCATGCATCATGTCGGCCTGATATATTTAATTGAACATTTTGTAAATTTTTACCGACAGTATTTTGCTCTAACTTTATTGACGAAACTGGTTTAAAAGCACATCTGAAGTATATATCCTCACCATTAGAAATTCCGCCTTGAACACCACCACTAAAATTTGTTTTGGTATGAATCACATCATTCTCAACCACAAACTCATCATTGTGTTCACTACCTTTCATGGCAATCGATTCGAAACCACTTCCAATATCAAAACCTTTACAAGCATTGATGCTCAACATTGCTTTACCTAAATTGGCATGCAGTTTATCAAAAACAGGCTCACCTAATCCAACCGGAACACCTTTTATTACACATGAAATAACACCACCAACGCTATCACCACTTTCCTGAACAGATAAAATAAGTTCTTCCATTTTATCAGAAGTAATTTTATCGGGACAACGAATTGAACTTTGCTCTGTTTTTGTAAGATCAAGTTCTTTGTATGTTTTTTCTGTTTTAATATTTAACACTTGAGAAACATATGCCTGAACCAAAATTCCTTTTTTCTGCAAGTACAATTTTGAAATTGCTCCAGCAATAACTCTGGCAATTGTTTCGCGAGCAGATGTTCTTCCACCACCACGGTAATCACGAATTCCGTATTTTTTTTGATAGGTATAATCAGCGTGTGAAGGTCTGTAAATATCTTTCAACGATTCGTAGTCAGCACTTTTATGGTCTTTATTTCTTACGATTATTGCAATGGGCGCTCCAGTAGTTTTTCCTTCAAAAATTCCTGAAAGAATTTCAAATTCATCTTGCTCATTTCGTTGTGTAGTTAACACAGATTGCCCTGGTCTTCTTCTTTTCAATTCACTTGCAATAAACTCTTCACTTATTTCGAGTAATGGCGGACATCCATCAATAACTACACCAACAGCAGCTCCATGACTTTCGCCAAAAGTTGTAACTCTAAAAATTTCACCGAAAGTATTTGCCGACATGTTACTGTGTTTAGTATTTATTTTTTAATGATTTTTGATTCGTGAGTAAGTTTTGATTTGGATATTGTTTCGACAAAACTATTATCTTTTTTAACAACATAAACCAAAGTAGAATTAAGCTCGTATGATTTATAAAAATCAGACTTCATATCATAAACAAAAACACCTTTACCTTCGCCTGTAATGGTTCCCGGAATCTTCTGCTTGCCTATATCCATTCGGTAAAACTGCATTATTTCAAAAGTTGCAGTGGACTCCGAAACTTTCAACAATCTATATTTTGTAACAACATTTACTTTTGCAGGCTCGTGTTCTTTTTGAGGAATTGTAATTGGAAATTGATTGGCAAACACATCTCCTATTTTTATTTTAACCTGTGGAAAATCAACTTGCAATATGGCTGTTTGAAAAACACTCATCAGGTTATTGTTACTCCTACTAGCTACTCCACTCATCATTACCGAATCGATGATGGGCAATTTATTTAATTCGCAATGACCAAAAATTTTAGAACCTGATGGTATCATTTCTTTTCCATCATTATCTGCAGTTCTTAAAAAATCAATTTCTATTTTAAATGCAGTGTCGTTATAAACATCTGTTGTAGTCATTTTTGATTGTACAAACTGGCTATTATCATTTTTTTCAGGTGTTTTTATTCCTTTTGCTTTTAGCTTTTTCATAAACTCAGCATCACCCTGATAAACAATTTCGGTATGTGTATTTTGATTTACGGTAAGCAAATACTCGTGCTGAGGTTTTAATTTAAACTTAAATAAATAACCCTCCTGAGCAATTGCAAAAAATTGAAATTGTATAATGAACAAACAACTTAAAAATATTTTTCTCGTCACTGCTTTATTTTTTCTTTGTAAAAATATTTTCTTTACTAAATAATTTTGGGTCATCTATTTTCTTCGAAATATAATTCACGAGTTCTTCTCGTGAGCTAAACTGTTCTTTCACATATTCATCTGTTATTTCTAAAAACTTCAATACTCCATTTGATAGAGAATATTTATAGAATGTAAACTTATCTTTATTGCCAAGCTCCTGAACGTTAAAAAATCTAATATCACCAACAGAAGAAATAAATACTCGAAATTTTGAACTGTTAGTGTTCGCTTTATTTTTAACAGTCATTTCAACAAAATATTCATGGTCGTTAAATTTAAAAAAATCTATTGTTCCATACTCATCTTTGTCCTTATCTGTATAACCTTCCCATGTGCCAAGCAAAGTGGTATCTATTACTGATTGTGCTGCATCTGAAATAGAGAATTTTGAGCTGTAAGGACAACCTGTGAGTATGATAATGCCAGTTAGAACGAAAGCTAATAAAATAATCTTTGTTTTCATATTATTAAATTTTCAATCGAAAATAATTGATTTATCCTATTTAGCCAATGAGATTTCAAATCCGGCTTTTTTTAAATCATTCCAAAAATGAGGATATGATTTTTCAACTACATCCGCATTTTCAATTTCAACTTTATCAAAAATCAAAGCTAATGGTGCAAATGCCATGGCCATTCGGTGGTCGTTGTAAGTGTTAAAATTGAAAGTTGAAAATTGAAAATTGAAAACTGGATTTATTTTCAACGTATCTTTTTCAATAGCTACATCAAAACCACATTTTTTCAATTCTGTTTCAAGTGCATTTAATCTGTCGCTTTCTTTAATGCGTAAATTTTTTAGTCCTGTAAATTTTGCTGAACTATTTTTTGCTGTAGCGGTAACCGCCAATGCTGGCAATAGGTCGGGAGTTGATGCTAAATTAATTTGATGCTTATCAACTTCGCTCGAAGTGATAGTTGTGTTGATGATTTGATGATTTTTTTGTAGCAGAATTCCTTCATCGTGATGAATTGTTTCAACACCAAAATCACTCATAAGGTCTGAAATAATTTCATCGCCTTGCAAACTTTCCATGTGTAATCCTTTAAGTAAAATATTACACGAATTGCTCAATGCTGCTATTTCATACCAATACGAAGCAGCGCTCCAGTCGGGTTCTACTGTGAATGAGTGAGGGAGTGAATGAGTGAGTGAATGAGTGAGTGAATGGATAATTTGATGATTTGATGATTTGATAATTGCCAATTCAGAGCCATTAAAAGATACATCAAATCCAAATTTTATCATCAGTTTGGCTGTCATTTCAATATACGAATGTGAAAATATTTCGCCATTCAATTTGATATTCAAACCACTTTCAAAAGAAGGCGCAACAAGCATCAATGCTGAAATAAACTGACTACTTATATCCGCATTAATTGAAATGTTTCCACCACTTAATTTCTTTCCTTTTATTTTTAATGGCGGAAAACCTTCTTCATTTAAATATGTAATATCAGCACCTAGTTCTTTCAATGCTTCAACCAAAATTTTTATTGGTCGTTTTTGCATTCTCTCATCTCCATGCAATTCCACTTCACAATTTTCTTTACATGCAAAATATGCGGTAAGAAAACGCATGCAGGTTCCTGCATTTTTCAAGTTTATAATTCCTGCGTTTTGTTTTAATGCATTCAGCATGATAGCTGTATCATCAGCTTCCGACAGGTTTTGCAAATCAATATTCAATTCATAAAAATGATTCAATATCAATGCGCGATTTGAAATACTTTTTGATGAAGGAAGTGAAATATCAGCCTGTATTTTTTTAGTGAGATGTGATACAGAATAGTTTTTCATAAACTATCGTAATAGTTAAGTGCACGAGCTATCTGATGCTCTGAACAAATATGATTGATACTGGCTTTTCCAATACGTTTTAATAATGTAAAATTAATTCCCTCGCCCATATTCTTTTTATCGTGATACATGAGTTTTATCAAATCGGGTGAAAGCACAGAACGAAGTGAATATTTAGGAAAATATTTCAAAACTTGATCAGATATTGATTTTAATTCTTTGTTTGACAAATCTATCATTTCGCGAGACAGAAATGCTTCGCAAATCATTCCAATCGCAACGCATTCGCCATGTTTCAACGGTTTCGAATCATGCTTAAGTGAATATGACTCGATTGCATGACCAATAGTATGTCCAAAATTTAATGCTTTTCGTGTTGATTCCTCGTATGGATCTTTTGCAACAATTTTTGTTTTTATCTTAATATTTTCGGTAATAATGGAAGAAATTTTTTGACGATCATCAATATTAGTTGCAAGTAATTTTTCCCAAAAATCTTCATTTGCAATCAAGGCATGTTTTAGTATCTCGGCATATCCATTTACAAT
>CANKGI010000021.1 GCA_947481365.1 Bacteroidota bacterium
ATATTGAAATTGTATTGCACACCTTTAGAAAGTTGAACGGTATTATTTAAATATAAATCTTTCAAAAAGTAATTTGCAAATGCACTTGGCAAATTATTGAACAGCATCGCATACGTTCCGTTCGAACCGGTAACATTCAATCTTATTGTATCAATTCCGATAATTGATGGTCTTGAATCGAGTGCTAAAAGCATACTATCGTAACCGTAACTCGAAATATTCACTGTTGGATTCAACCATTTTTTGATATCGTACGCATCTTTATTATTAGTTGATAATGGATTGTACGTTAAAATGAAATCATCATAATTAACTGAATCAAATGTCAATTTTATTTTTAATTCATCAGTTGTTGCTGATTTAAACATTTGAATTGGTAAGCTATTCGATTTAAATTGTTCTTTAAAAGTAATTAATGGAGATGCAGCAGAAGCTTTTACAAAAAATGCTTGACCCGATGCAATTACACCATTTGATAGAGAACCAGAATTTGACAATGCATTAAAACTTTTGTAGGTATTTGAAGTTGCATCCCAAACATAAATTGTTGGATTGATGTTGGAGTAATATGTACCACTATTTTCTGTGTTACCTAGATTCCAAAACGAATACCAGTCGTACTCACATGGATAAGGATTTCCTAATAAATTCCAGCCATCATCATTTGTCAAACTGTAATTTGTGTAAGTAACAGGAAGTGAAATATCACCTGTGTTAACATTTCCAATCAAGTTCATGGTAACGGCATTTTGCGAATTATCAACTCCTGTTAATCTTGTCAACGAACTTCTATCACCTCTAACAAAAATTAAATAGCCTTTTCCTGGAACTAAAGATGTTGCCGTTGTTGGCATCACTGTCCAACCATTATTTTGTACTCCCGAAACAGTTTCATCATAATATTTTGCCGATGAACTATTTGAAACAGTGGCATCAAATCCACCGGTATTGGTTGTTCCTACAATTGTACTTCCGGTTCCACCGGTAATAAATATTTCTCCTCTCCAATCTTCAAGAGTCGTATTCGAAATTGTTGGAGATAAAAAACGCCATCTTCTTGCCAATGATGGAACATATCTTTCAACTGTTACATTTCCTGTAATGGCTCCTGTGCCTGTAATGGCAGGAATTTTAGCAGTTCCATTTGCGTTCGAAACGAGTTTTAAATTTCCACCTGATGCAAGTGTTCCATTGTTTAAATTTAAATTTCCTGTTACCTCAACAGCATTTCCTAAGGTTAGTGTTGATGTTGCATTATTAACTGTTAAATTATTAATTGTTCGTGTAGTCGAACTTGTTTGATCAAAATTGATTGTTGATGAATTTCCTACAAAATTTAGATTAGCATTTGCACCGCCCGAAATTGTCCCCGAAGTATGTGTAACATTTCCATTAATGGTTAATGTTCTTCCATCAATCAACAAATTACCTGATGTAAAAGTTAGATTATTGATTGTAGCATCAACACCCAAAACAACGTTGTTTGAATTGTTTATAATTAAACTTGAAGGACCACTTGAACTTGGCAACTCTTTGCCAATAGTTTGTTGTGATAAACCTCCGTAAGTTAACGTTGCTGATGATGCATAAACAAAAGTTCCCGAGTTTGAAATGGTTCCTGTATTAACAAGTGAACCAATATTATTAAGAGTAACTGCGCTATCAACGGTGAGTGTTCCTGTATTATTAAAATCACCAAAAGTTGTTATCGATGTTCCTCCAAAAATTCTGATATTTCCATAATTTGTAATTTGAATTTGTGCATTTGCATAACATCCAAATAACATCAGTCCGATTATGATATATATTTTTTTCATGACTTTATTTTTTATAGATTGGTTAACATTGATTCTATTTTGCAAAACAAAATCTTTAAAATTTAGATAAGATTACCCATGTTGAACCTGTACTTTGCAGCATAATAGTTTGCCATTGATTCGTAATAAATGTATTTGTAGTTGCACCGTCAATTGTTTCAGAACCACTATTTGGAGTGATGGTAATTGTGCCTGCTGATGCTGAAATTTTCTTGATCACATAAATACGTCCTGTTATATTTGAAGCTTGAGGAAGATTTATTATTAATGCTGCAGCATTACAAAGTATGGTATGATCGGTTGAACTGGCATTGTAATTTCCTGTTTTTGTAACCACTGGCATAGCTATTGAACCACCAACTTGCAAAGTACTTGTAGGGCTGCTTGCACTGTTTCCTATACCAACATAACCGGTGCTCTTAATATATAAAGCTTCGTTATTTCCACCATAAAATTCAATATTTCCGGTTTCAAGTGTTTTAAATTGAACATTATATGCTCCTCCCACATTTTCTAAACCAATAAGAAATCCATCTGCTGCAGTTGATCCGGTAAATCCGGTACTAAGTTGCAATAATGGATATGAGCCAACTGCCGTTGCTGCATTATGAAGATGTAGCAGTGTTGTTGGATTTGAAATACCTATTCCAACTTTACCTAGCGAATCGATTTTCATTCGTTCGGTATTATTTGTTTCTATAAAAAAAGACTGATTATCATTGGTTCCAATTCTCGCGGATGTGCCAAACGTATTGCCATTGTTTATAAATGCATTTGCTGATGTTAACATCGATTGCCATGCACTTGCATCCCAATAATAAATACCATCGCTCATGCTTCCACCCGAACTATAAACCAACATACCTGCCGGTACCGTTCCTGTTAATGGCGATACCGAACTTAAGCTATTAATAGCCACACGAGGCAGAAGTAAACCTTTTGATGTGCTTTCTAATTCTAAAATAGAATTGGAATTAATTGTGTTTGGATTGCTACCAATTTTAATTTGTGCATTGGTTTGAATTGTTGCTAATACAAGCATACAAATCAGCATTAAATTTTTCGCTTTCATAACTGTGAAATTTGATTCAAAACTAACCTCCATTTATATAGTTTTTAATGACCCCCATCATTCAAATACCTCTTTTTAAACATATTTATAGGTATAAAAAGAGACAATAAAATGTGCTAAAACAAGATTTTTGAAAGTTTATTATTGAAGATTTATTGACAATTTATGAGCGTTTTTTACAAATGAAAACGCTTCGTAAACAACACAAATTCCATCACTTAAAATGATATGTGGTTTTTAGCAATTTGAAAAATTAAGTTTAAATAACTTGTTCATTTCTAACTCAAAAAATTGGCAAAAAAGCAAAATGCTAAACCAATCTTACCGTTTTATTTAAATTCTAATTATTGATACAAATCATCTTTTACTACCATTTTTTATACAAGATTGCATTGATTTTATAAATCAAAGCTTAGATGACCATTCAAATACTTTTCAATAAATAAAAGAAATATGAGAAAAGTTACTGCTAAAAAAGGGGTTGATGATAAGACCAAAGCAATACCAGAAAAACCAATAGCAAAAGAAATTCTAGAGTCGATACAACTCAGTCAGGAAATTTTAGCTGAATCACCTGTAGGTATCTCCATACATAATACAGACGGTAAATGCATATTAATAAATCCCGCACTCTCCATTATTACAGGCGGAAAATTAAATGATATGCTCAATCAGAACTTTCGTGAAATTGAATCTTGGAAAACATCAGGAATGTTAGATGCTGCAGAAAAAGCCTTAACATCTGGTATAGTGCAAATCATTGAATGTTATTCGGAAAGCTCATTCGGAAATAAAATTTGGCTTAGGGCAAAGTTTAAATCGTTTTTACACAATAATGAAAAATTATTGCTATCAATTATCACTGATATTACTGAACGAAAAGTATTAGAACATAAATTATCGGATCAGTTAGATAAATACAAATTATGGATGAAAAAATCTCAGGATGCCATCCATATTATCGATAAAAACGGAAATTTAATTGATTGGAATGACGCCTTTTTAAAACACATTGGGTATACAAATGAAGAAGCTGCCAAACTCAATGTTTCTGACTGGAATAATCAATGGAATAAAACTGAACTGTTAAAAATTATTGAGACCATTGATGAAGTTGGAACATCTTTCGAGACATTACACATTTGCAAAAATGGAGAAGTATTAGATGTTGAAGTTACGGTTCATAAATTTTACAAAAATCAAAATGAGTATTTTCTTTATTGCTCGGTTCATGAAATTACCGAACTTAAAAAAAGCCAAGGACTCGTTGTTGAGGGTGAAAATAATTATAGAGATTTAGTATCAAAATTACATATTGGTATTTTGATACAGGGACCCAATGCAGAAATCATTTTAAGTAATAACCGTGCATTATCATTACTTGGGCTTACCAATGAACAACTGTTGGGAAAAACATCATTTGATAAAGATTGGAATGTGATACACGAAGACGGTTCTCCTTTTCCTGGTCCAACTCATCCAGTACCGCAAAGTATTGCTACTCGAAAATCAGTGAGAAATGTAGTAATGGGAGTGTATAGGCCAACTACAAAAGATAGGGTTTGGCTTTTGGTAAATGCCGACCCTGAATTAAACATAGATGGAACGATAAAAAATGTGATTTGCACATTTGAAGATATCACTGAAAATAAAATAAATGAAATTAAATTAAAAGAAATTGATGCAAATTTAGCTCTTACCAATTTCGATTTAAGCCGTGCACAGAAAATTGCAAAAATTGGACGATGGGAATGGAACCCTTCCACTAATATTATAACTTATTCGGATGAATATTTTGAAATTTTTGGAATTGAAAAAACAAGTAACATTGAAAGCCTTACTGAGCACATTGAAAATTTAATTCATCCTGACGATAGAGAACTTGTTCAGCTTACAGCCGAAAATGCAAAAAAAACCGGTACCGGGCAAACAGTTGAATACCGTATCATTTTAAGTGATGGCAGAGAGCGTTGGGTTAGAGCAATTGGCGAATTTGTTTACGAAAATGAAACGCTTTCAAAAATACGTGGAATTAATCAAGATATAACTGATGAAAAAAACACAGAAAATTTAATTAAACAAAATGAAGAAAAATATAGAACACTACTTGAAAACTCAGGATTGGGTGTTGGTATTTATGGATTAAATGGAGAGATGTTGATGTTAAATCCTAAAGCTATAGAAAATTTAGGAGGTACTGCAGCAGATTATATCGGTAAAACATTGATTGAAGTTTTTGGTAATCAAACTGGAACTGCTTATTTAAAAAGAATTACCGAAGCCGCAAAATCTGAAAGTAGTATTGAGTACGAAGATTATGTAAAATTTGGAGAACGTGAATTTTGGTTCCTTTCAAATCTTAAAAGAATAGTTAACCTAAATGGTGAAGTTACTTCTGTACAAGCTATATCAAATGATATAACCGAAAGAAAAATAGCCGAATTAAAATTACAAAAAAACGAACAACTTTACCGTTCGCTCATCGAAAATAGTTATGATATGATTGCGATGATTGATACGAATTCGACTGTTTCCTATTTGAGTCCATCGGTTGAAAAACAAATGGGATGGAAAATAAGTGAATCTATTGGCAAAAAAACAGTTGATTTTATTCATCCAGATGATGTGAAAATACAAAATGAAACAGTCAAATCATGTCTTAAAAATCCTATAATTCCAGTTACACATCAAATCAGATTTAAAAATACCAAAGGAGAATACATTTGGGTCGAATCAATATTTTCAAATCAGCTCAATACAGAAGGAATAAATGCTTTTGTTATTAATTTTAGAGATATAACTGAACGTAAAAAATTTGAAACTGAACTAATTGAAAACGAAGCTAATTTAATGCGTGGAGAGCTGGTTGCAAAATTTGGTAATTGGAAATTGGACATCGAAAAGAAATTAGTTTATGCATCAGCAGGTGCTCAAAAAATTTATGGAATAAGCAAATCAGAAATAACAACAGATGAACTAAAAGCTTTCAGATTGCCAGGATATGATCAGCTAATGGATGAGACATTAAAAAATCTAATTGAGAAAAATATACCTTATGATATAGAGTATAAGATTAGAAAATTAAATGACGGCAGTATAATTGATGTTCACACAAAATCGGAATATGACAAAGAAAACAAAATCATTTTTGGAGTTATTCAGGATATAACACAACGAAAGAAAATAAAAGAGGCTTTACGTAAAAGTGAAGAACATATTAGAAATATATTTGATACACTATCAGAAGGGGTTGCCCTAAATGAATGCATATATAACGAAGCAGGTGTAATGATTGATTACAAAATTATGGAGATCAATAAAGCATTTTATAATATCTCTAAATTTAAATCAGATGTAAAAGTTGTAGGAAATACTGCTAAAAACTTATACGGCATGACAGAGGAAATGATTACATCGTTTTGGGAAAATCATAAAAATAATACCAAAGCCGTTAATACCGATTTGTTTATGCCAAATGTTCAAAAATGGTTTTATGTTTCAACTTCTCCAATAATCAACAATAGATTTATTACATCATTTCATGATATAACCGAACGGAAAAATTCGGAAGAAACTATTGCAAAAAAAACGATAGAAGTTGAACGTTTCAATAATTTAATGGTAGGAAGAGAAATTAAAATGATTGAACTAAAAAAAGAAATAAATGCATTACTCATTAAACTAGGTAAAGTTGAAAAATATAAAATAGTTGGGTAAGGTATGGCACGCGGATAACGCTGAAATAAGGCGAATGAAAACGATCCAATAAAATCAGCATTAACGAGCGCTTGAAAAACCGTATCATCTGCGTTCCATTGAAAATAAAATGAAAGAAAAAGTAAAACATATTACCAAAGTACTCTCCCAAACACATGGTATTGATGTATCAATATATGATGAAACATTTTTGTCAAATTCAATAAAAAAAAGATATTCAGAAAATCAATTTGAAAAGGAAAAAGAATATGTAGCATTACTTCAAAACGATAAAATGGAAACCGCCATTTTAATAAATTCCCTACAAAATAATTACAGCATTTTTTTTAGAAACTCCTTAACATTTTCGGTACTCGAAAAAATCATTTTCCCATCAATCATTCAAAATATTAAAACAAACAAGAAAAAAGAAATCAGAATTTGGAGTGCTGCATGTGCTGGCGGACAGGAAGCATACAGTATATCCATTTTGTTAAATGAATTAAATAATGATGATAAAGAAAAATTTAATTACAGGATTTTCGCAACTGACAAAATAGATAAAAACATAGCCATCTCGAAGAGCGGTAAATACGAAATGTGCGATTTGAAAAATGTAAGTTTAAATCGTTTAGAAAATTGGTTTACCAAAAAATCAGAATCCTATTTTGTAAAACCTACTTTGAAAAAAAATATTGAATTTTCTGAATTTGATTTGTTAGACAAAAAATCACAATCTCCTTCGGCTAGTATTTTTGGCGATTTTGATGTGATTATTTGTGCCAATTTACTTTTTTATTACAAAGAAGAATACCGTAAAATAATTTTAGATAAGCTTAAGAAATCTCTTTTAAATAATGGAATTATCATAACAGGAGAAGCCGAAAGAGAAATTTTAATACAACATCATTTTAAAGAAGTATTTCCTCAATCGGCCATATTTCGGGTATAAAAAATGTGGCTAATTCCATTAGTGTGCTTTATCAATTGCCCCGACCTTAAGGTCGGGGTAATAGTTGAGTTGCAAAAGTTGGGGCTTTAGCCCCATTTAAAAGTTGTAAAAAATAATATTATGAAAATAAAAGATCTTAAAATCGGGACACAATTATTAATTGGCTTTTCTATTAACCTCCTATTAGTAATTGTTTTAAGCATCGTTAGCGTTAATCAAAATTATACACTCGAAAAACATACAGACGATATGTATAACCATCCTTATAAAGTTAGGGTAGCAATAGGTAAACTAGAACACAATATTGATGGAGCAATGATTATTCAACGAAATTTATTATTAGATAAATCTAATAAAGAAATCTCGAGCGCTATTGCCGAAATGGAAATATTAACAAATGATGCAACAAAGCAAATTGACATTTTAAGAATGCAATATTTGGGTTCTCAATCTGATGTAGAAAATTTATCAAATGCGTTTGTTACTTGGGAAATTTCTCGTGAAGAGAATACGAAACTTATTCAATTGGGCGAATACGAAAAAGTAAAATCAAATATACTGCCAAACGGTAAAACCGGGAAAGCACGTGAATCATTGTTAAATCAAATAAAATTAATAGATGATTTTGCGACAAAAAAAGCTGCTAGTTTTTACTCTACTTGTAAAGAGAATGTTAATGAAATGAGTATGGAGCTCATCTTTTTAACTATTTTAATACTGCTAATTTCAATCTATATAAACTATAGGTTAATAAGAAACATACGCACCCCATTGATTGAACTGGCTGATACAGAAAAACGATTTGACGAAGGCGATATGAATGCACGAAATGTATATTCATCAAAAAATGAAATTGGTTTTTTAGCATCTATTTTCAATTCATTGGCTGAGAACATACAAAGCAAGTTTTCATTGAATAAAATGATTACCGAAATTTCGGCTGTTATGATGAATGATGATGACGAAAAAACATTTTTTCATAATACCCTTACAGCACTGATGAAGAATACTGAGTCGCAAATTGGCGCCATTTATTTACTAAGTGAAAACAAAAAAACTTTCGAACACTTTAAATCAATCGGTGGAGATGAGAATATCAAAAAAACTTTTTCGGTTATTGATTTCGAAGGTGAGTTTGGTGGAGCACTTGCTATGCGATCTATTCAGCATGTTCAAAACATTTCAGATAAAACACGTTTTGAATTTAACACCGTAAACGGAAAGTTTATCCCACATGAAATTATCACTATTCCTATCATTACCGGAAAAGAATTGATAGCCGTTATTTCGCTGGCAAGCATTTACAAATACAAACCTGAAGCACTCCAAGTGGTTAACCAAATTCATTTAACTATAAGTGCACGAATTGAAGGAATACTTATCTATCAAAAAAATAAGGAATTTTTGCAAAAACTTGAATTGCAAAACACAGAGCTCGAAGCTCAAAAAACAGAATTGGAAGCACAATCAGCAGAAGTGATTTTACAAAATACTGAACTCGAAATGCAGAAAAAACAATTGAGTGAAGTGAGTCGGTTAAAAACAAATTTCCTTTCAAACATGAGCCACGAGCTGCGTACACCACTCAACTCGGTCATTGCCCTTTCGGGAGTATTAAACCGTAGGCTAAAAAATAAAATATCGGATGAAGAAAATTCGTACCTCGAAGTAATTGAACGAAACGGGAAAAGTTTACTTCATCTCATAAACGATATTCTCGACATTTCGAGAATTGAATCGGGAAAAGAAGAAACGATGATTTCTACTTTTAATGCAAAAAAAATAATTGATGAAGTAATAAATATGATTCAACCGCAGGCTGATGAAAAAAATATTGGATTACTTAAAACCTTCGATGAATCGGCAATTGAAATAAAAACCGATGAGAAGAAATTGAATCACATACTTCAAAACTTAATTGGAAACGCAGTAAAATTTACCGAAAAAGGTAGTGTAGAACTGAATGTAGAGCAAACCATAAAAAATATTAATATCACAATAAGCGATACAGGAATTGGAATTTCTGATGAAAATATCGCACATATTTTTGATGAATTTAAGCAAGCTGATGGCAGTACTTCACGCAAGTTTGGTGGCACAGGGTTGGGCTTGGCTATAGCCAAAAAATATGCGAATATACTTGGTGGAACCATCAGTGTTAAAAGTGTTTTTGGCAAAGGTTCCGTATTTACATTGTGTTTGCCAGTTACTTATCATCTCGATAATAGAATAATTGATGAGGAGGATGTTTCTGATTTGAAATTTTCAATAAAACCTGCAACAATTCATGCATCAACTATTCAATCTTCAAAAACAATTTTATTGGTTGAAGATAGCGAACCCGCTATTATTCAAATTAGAGATGTATTAGAAGAAACTGGATTCAACATCATCGTTGCACATAATGGTGAAAAAGCTTTGCAAATAATTTCAAATACCATTCCTGATTCAATTATACTTGACTTGATGATGCCGGGAATTGATGGGTTTGAAGTGCTTAATCAATTACGAGGAAATGAATTAACAGCTTCTATTCCGGTATTAATTCTTACAGCAAAACATTTAACCAAAGAAGATTTAAAAACACTCAAACGAAATAACGTTCATCAACTCATTCAGAAAGGAGATGTAAACCGCAAAGAATTATTAAACACAATCACTTCGATGGTTTTCCCTCAACCTGAGATTGAAAAATCAAAAATCGTAAATCAAAAATATAAAATTACAGGCAAGCCTAGTGTGCTGGTAGTTGAAGACAATGCAGATAACATGACAACCGTGCGTGCTTTGCTATCCGAAGATTATAAAATGATTGAATCCGTTAATGGAAAAATAGCAATCGATATGGCACAACAACATGTTCCTAACTTGATATTAATGGATATTGCTTTACCCGATATGGATGGAATAGAAACTTTTAAAATCATTAGAAATAATCCTTTATTAAAACACATACCCATTTTAGCTTTAACGGCAAGTGCGATGACAAGTGATCGAGAAACAATTTTAGCACATGGTTTCGATGCATATATAGCAAAGCCAATTGACGATAAAATATTTTTTAAAACTATTAGAGAAATTTTGTATGGAGAATAGAAAAATGAAACTTCTTTGTATAGACGATAATCTGGATAACCTAATCTCGTTAAAAGCTTTAATTATCGAAGCATTTCCAGAATCAATAGTATATACTGCCAATAGCGGAGAAAAAGGTTTGATAATTGCCGAAAATGAATTTCCAGATGTAATCTTACTAGATGTAATCATGTCAGATATGGATGGATTTGAGGTTTGTAAAAAACTGAAATCACATGATATACTTAAAGAAATTCCGGTTGTATTTATTACCGCAATAAAATACGACAAAGAAAATCGCATACGCGCTTTGGAAGTTGGTGCCGAAGCATTTTTAGCAAAACCCATAGAGGAAAATGAACTCGCTGCGCAGATACGCGCCATGATAAAAATAAAAGAATCCAATATCGAAAAAATTGGACGTGAAGAAAGACTTGAAATATTGGTAAACGATAAAGTACGCGAACTGAAAGGTGCAAACCTATCGACTTTAAATTTACTTGAAGATTTAAAAGAAGAAATTGAACATCGTAAACTTGCTGAAGAGAAAATTAAGCAAAGTGAAGAACGATACCGTAAACTAATTGAGAATGCACCAGCGATAGTTTATAGTTTTTCAAACAAAAAGGGTGGCTATTTTTATTCATCACGAGTAAAAGAAATTTTAGGCTATTCAACCGAGTATTTAATTGAACATCCAAAACTTTGGAATGAGTCTATTCATCCTGACGATCGATATAAAATAGATGAAATAATAAATCGTAACAAAGATATTAGATATTATGACCTTGAATATCGCATTAAAGATATTAACGGTAATTGGTTATGGTTTCAAGACAGATCAATTGAAATTAAAATTAACGAAGATGAATTAACAATAGAAGGTATAGCCATTGATATAACTGAGCGCAAAGTTGCCGAAAACACTATTCGTGAAAAAGATATAGAGTTCAGAAAACTATCCGATAATGTGCCTGATTTGCTATTTCAGTTTACTAGAAGAACTGATGGAACATATTATGTACCGATTGCAACAGCAGGTATTAAAAATATTTTTGGATGTACACCAGAAGATGTTGCTAATGATTTTACTCCGATTGGGAAAGTTATTCATCCTGAAGATTTAGAAAGAGTAATTAGCGAAATAGAATATTCGGCAAAGAATTTAACTTATTTTAATTGCGAATTTAGAGTTCAAATACCGGGAAAAGATGTTCAATGGATCTATTCGAAATCAACTCCTGAAAAATTGCCTGATGGAAGCATAACATGGTATGGTTTCGATACGGATATTACCGAACGCAAAAAAATAGAACAAGAAATACAACAAAACAGAACTCATCTTCAAACCATTTTGCAATCAACAGGCGATGGAATACTAGCAGTAGGAAGTAATAACGATGTGCTCTATTACAACAAAAGATTTCAGGAACTTTGGAGTATTCCGGAAGAAATTATTGCTACAAAAAACGATTCGATTTTATTAAAATATGTTCTCGACCAATTAGAAAATCCTAAAGAATTTATTACCAAAGTTGAAGAGCTTATACATACAAACACAGAAAGTTTTGATTCAGTTAATTTTAAAGATGGGAAAATTTACGAACGCTATTCGTGCCCGTTAATGATTAATGAAAAAATTAGTGGCAGAGTTTGGTCGTTTAGAAATGTAACAGATGCAAAAATAAGCGAAAAAATAATTCGCGAAAGTGAAGAAAAATACCGCTTGGTATTAAACACCATGAGTGAGGGGCTAATTAGCGTTGATAATAACGAAGTGATACAATATATCAATGAACGCATCGTGCAAATGACGGGTTTTTCGCGAGATGAATTGATAGGTAAAGTTGCGTATGAAATTTTAGTTGCTAAAGATTACAGAGAACTTGTTAAAGCAAAAAAAGATCTCAGACTGAAAAAGAAATCGGATGCATATGAAGTGCAATTTGTGAAAAAAAATGGAGAACAATTTTGGGTGCAAATTAGTGGTTCACCAATTATTGATGATGATGGAAACGTAATTGGTTCTATTGGCGTTCACACTGATATTACCCATCGTAAAAAAGATGAAGATAGGATTTTGAAGCTTTCACAAGCCGTTGAACAAAGTCCTGTATCAATTATCATTACCAACCTAAATGGAGATATAGAATATGTTAATCAAACATTATTAAATATTACTGGTTATACGTTTGAAGAAGTAATAGGTGAAAATCCGCGTATTTTAAAATCAGGTATAACTCCAATAGAAGTTTACAAAACCATGTGGGAAACAATTTGTGCTGGTAACAAATGGAGCGGTGAATTGCAAAACAAAAAAAAGGATGGCACGCTTTATTGGGAATCAGTTTTAATAACTCCTATAAAAAATGAAGAAGGACATAACATCAATTACCTAGCGATAAACACAGATATTACCCATCAAAAAAACGCTGCAATGGCTCTCGAAGAAAGTAGTAAACGGTATCAATTGCTGTTCGAAAAAGCAAGCGAAGGCATACTATTTCTTTCAGCTGAAGGTATTATTTTAGGAATGAATGAAGCATTTGCCAAAATGCATGGATACACCATTGATGAATTGTTAAACTTGAATATTAAAGCAATTGATACGCCTAAATATTCTAAAATAGTGCCTGATTTATTGTCTCGTGTATTGAATGGTGAATCAGTAAGATTTGAAACAGAACATTTTCATAAAAATGGAAATATTGTTTCACTTGCTGTGTCATCAAGTTTAATACAATTTGCTAACGAGAGTTATATTCAAGCATTTCATACCGATATAACTGAACAGAAGAAAACGGAAAATTTACGTGAGAAAATAACCGATGATTTAATAAGACGAAACAAAGATTTGGAGCAATTTACATATATCGTATCTCACAATTTACGTGCTCCTGTTGCCAATATAAAAGGGTCGAGTACCATATTACAAAGTGTTGAACTCGAAGAATCAGATAAGATGGAAATGATTAATGGACTTCATCATTCTGTTTTAAAAATGGAGAACGTGATTATTGATTTAAATCAAATTTTAAAAATTAGAAACAACATAAATGAGAAATATGAAAATATTAATTTCTCAGAACTGGTAAACGAAATAAAAATGAGCTTAACTGACCAAATAAGCTTTGAAAAGTTTGAAATAAAATGTGATTTTAAAGAATGTGACACTTTTTACTCTTTACGTTCATATATTTACAGTATATTTCACAATCTAATTTCGAATAGTATAAAATACAAACGAGATATTGAGAAATCTGATATCAAAATTAAGACACATAAATTCTTTGACCGACTGAGTATTTCGTTTAAAGATAATGGATTGGGAATTGATTTAGAGAAAAAAGGAGATCAGGTATTTGGCTTATATAAACGCTTTCATCAAGATATTGACGGAAAAGGAATGGGTTTATATATGGTAAAAACACAAGTTGAAACACTTGGTGGAACTATAAAAATTAACAGTAAAGTAAACGAAGGAACCGAATTTATTATTGAGTTTATTTATAATTGAAACATGGAAAAACGAAAATTTATCATTGTTGATGACGACCCATTTAATAATAAAATTTGCAGTGTTATAATCAAAAACTTTTCTCCCGAATCGGAAGTGATTACGTTTGTTCAACCTGAAATAGGATTTGATTATATTGCTGAAAAATATAAAAATAGTACTGCCGATTTTGCAACCATATTATTGCTCGACATTAACATGCCAACCATGAATGGATGGGAATTTTTAGAGAAATTTGAGAAACTCGACATAGAAATTAAAAAGAAAATTTCTGTGTTTATTCTTTCCTCATCGGTTGACCAAAGTGATATGGACAGATCGAAAGACAACAAATATGTTTGCGATTACATTTCTAAACCATTATCGTCAAAGGCAATCGAAGACGCAATCAAAATAATTTCGACACAATAAAATAAGTAATGAATTTATCAGAAGAAATTCTGAAAGAACACAGTAAAAAAAATACGATTCGTATTGTATCCTATATTGGCAACGATAAGAAACGTTTTAATGATTTGTTAACTATTTTTCTCAAAGGAGATTATCTCTTAGCGCAGCGCTCATCATGGATTTTAAGCTATTGTGCTATTGCAAATCCGTCTTTCTTAAAACCCCATTTTAAACAACTGATAAAAAAAATAAAGGAGCCAAACATACATGATGCGGTAAAAAGAAATCTTGTAAAAATTTGGGCAGAAACACCCATTCCCGAAAAATATTATGGCGAAATTTATGACATCTGTTTTGGTTATTTACGTTCGATATCCGAACCTGTTGCCATAAAAATTCATTCGATGACCATCTGCGAAAAAATAGCTGCAATTTATCCCGAATTGCAACTCGAACTAAAAATAACCATCGAAGATATGATGCCTTTTGGAGCAGGCGGTATTATTGCCAGAGGCAAAAAAGTTTTAAGAAATTTAGAAAATAATCAGTTTTTTAAATAAAAAATTTATAAAATATAATCATATTCGAGATATGAAATTACTATTAAATATCTATTTGGCTTTAGCTCTGCTATACCCTTCTCATGTTCACAACAAAGGTGACGAAATTGTAGGCACTTGGTATACTTCCACTAAAAATGCAAAGGTTTCTATTTTTAAAACTGGTAACATGTTTTATGGGAAAATAATTTGGCTCAAAAACCCAAATGAAGATGACAATAAACCTAAAGTAGATAAAAATAATCCTGACGAAAAACTACGCTCGCGCCATATTTCAGGAATGTTAATCCTCAAAAGTTTTGAGTTTAACACGAGCGATAACAATTGGCAAAACGGTGAAATATACGACCCAAAAAATGGTAAAACATACAGTTGTAAACTCACGTTAAGCAATCAAAACACATTAGAAGTACGTGGCTTTATTGGCATTTCATTAATTGGCAGAACAGAGATTTGGACTCGCACTGAATAACACAACACATTATTTTCTTTAGTTTATTTCGGCTTCGCTTTTCAGAAAAATAACTTTGTTTTTTTTCTTTTCTCTTCTGAACTGTGCAACGGTTTTATCGATGGTAACATTTAACTCAAAACCTAAAAGTAACATGTACGTATTTTCATAAATTAAAATAAGTATAACGATAATGGCTCCAATTGAACCATACAATTTGTTATATGAATTGAAATGATTTACATAAAACGAAAACATGATGGATGTAGCCAAAATACTAATGGTGGCAAACACCGAACCCGGTGAAAAGAATTTAAATTTACGTGTACGGTTAGGAGCCCAAAAGTATATGGTTGACACAATTGTTAAACAAATGCCAATAACAATCAAGTAGGTTAATCCGCTTAGTAAAAAGGGAGTTGTTTTTGAAGGAAAATATTCCATCTTATTCAACAACCTAATCATGCGTGTTCCAAATGTTACCAGAAATAATGAAATAATTAACGATGTTGAAACAACGAATGCCAAAATAAAAGCAACAATTCGCTGTTTTAAAAATGTGCGCGTTTCTTTTTGATTGCTATAAATATTCAGCAAATTCATCAGCGAATGAAAACCATTAGTTGAAAAATACATTGCCGAAATAAAACCGATAGATAATAACCCACCTCGCTGATGATGCAGGATATCATCAATGGTTGCACTTACAAGCTTAAAAGCCTTTTCGGGAATAATTTGCGAGAAAATAAATAGGATGTCGTGTGATTTTGTAAATGGCAAATAAGCAATCAACGTAAAAAAGAAAATAGCCGATGGAAATAATGAAAGAAAAAAAGAGAAAGAAAGTGATCGTGCTCTTAATTTCATATCACGTTGGTCAATCCATCTTATACAAAACATCAAAACGGCATACCACGCAATTTCGGGATAACCCGGAATATGTTTTCGCTGCAAAAAATCGATAATAAATTTTACAGTCCTATTTTTTTTAAATGCGATGATGTATTTATCCATTGGTAAAAAATGGTTCCATTTTCTTTTCTAAAACCTGCGGACACTTGCACACTTTATTTGTTTTCATATCGATAAACACCAGTGTTGTTTCGCCTTTATTGATGAGCACTCCTGACGCATTTGAAATTTCGTAATAAAAATGAAAACGTATGCCCGGCATTTTATCAATGATTACTTTTACGGTTAGCAAGTCGTCATATTTTGCAGCTTTAACATAATTACATTCCATTTTTACAACCGGCATCATCACACCAAATTCTTCCAATTCGAAATAACTCATGCCTAATTTTCGCAACGCCTCTACCCTGCCTACTTCATAATACAAAGCATAGTTTCCGTAATAAACATATCCCATTTGATCTGTTTCACCATAACGTACACGGATGTTTGTTTCAGAAATAAACATGCTTAAAAATGTTTTAGAACCAATGATGAAATTGTTTTACCAATTGCCAATGATGATGTTGCGGCAGGCGATGGCGCATTTAATATATGCACAGCACGAGGACGTTCAATAATTTTAAAATCGTCAATCAATCCGCCTGTTCTGTCGCATGCCTGTGCACGAACTCCGGCTTCGGCTGGAATCAAATCATCTTCTTCGATGATTGGAATGAATTTTCGCAAAGCATTGGTGAAAGCTGTTTTTGAAAACGAACGATAAAATTCGCCTATGCCTGTTTTCCAATATTTTGTTGCAACCTTTTGAAATCCTGGCCATGTAAGCGATTCAAACATTTCAACCAAATCAACATCAGATTTCTCATAGCCTTCACGCTTAAAAGCAAATACTGCATTCGGACCTGCTTCTACTCCACCTTCAATGGTACGGGTAAAATGAACACCCAAAAATGGGAAATTTGGATCAGGAACAGGATATATGAGATTTTTTACCAAAGCTCTCTTTTCGGGTTTGAGCATAAAATATTCACCTCTAAAAGGAATAATGCGTGTATCGGATTGTTCACCGGCCATTTCGGCAACTTTATCGCAAAATAAACCTGCACAATTCATAAACAATTTTGAATGATACACGTTGTTATCAGTTTTCACTTCCACATGATCAGCAAACACATCAATGTCGTTTACTTTTTGAGAAGTAAAAATATCGCCACCTTTTTCTTTTATCAGCTCGGCTAATTTTAACGATACTTCCAAATAATTTATAATTCCGGTATAAGGAACATGAACAGCTTTAACACCTCGCAAATTGGGCTCGTACTCATGTAATTTATCTTTTTCAACAATACTGATATTGGTAAGACCGTTTTCCAATCCACGTTTATAAATGGCATCTAACTGTTCCAATTCACTTTCATCACTCGCAACAATTAGCTTACCACACAAGTCGTATTTTATGCCATTTGCTTCGCAAAAATCAATCAACATTTCGTAACCTGTTCTGCAGTTTGTAGCTTTTAAACTTCCCGGTTTATAATAAATACCCGAATGAATAACACCACTATTGTGGCCAGTTTGATGAGCAGAAAGTGTTTCTTCTTTTTCGAGTAAAGCAAGTTTTATATCAGGTCTGTCGAGCAGCAAATGATAAGCACTTGCCAGACCAACTATGCCACCACCAATAATTACGATATCGTATTTCATAAAAATAGAAATTAATGCCGCAAATTAAAGCGAAAAGAAAATAGAATTACATGATATTGGTTTTAATTCTCAGTACGAATGATTGTAACTGTTCCGTGAAGTATTTTCTCGGCAGGTTCATTTATCAGTTTGTACTTAAATATGTAGAAATAGGTTCCATTTGAACAAAGGCTTCCAGTATTATGGTCCTTGCCATTCCAGTTGATACCATCATTTTTATATCCGTCTTTTGTGCTGATAAAAACTTCTGTTCCCCAACGGTTATAAATAACCAATTCATATTTTGTATATCCTACAATATCGATATCAAAAGCATCATTCATTCCGTCATTATTATCGGGTGTAAACACATTCGGAATAATAATATGTGCTTTAGCCTTTATCGATTTACAAGTGGTATCCCAACATCCTTGTGAATTAAACGCCTGAAGACAAATAGTTACCGAACCTGTATCTGAAATTACTTTTGTCGGATTTTTTTCAACCGAAAATAAATTAGATAAATCATTGCCAATATACCATTTGTAAAAAATTGCAGGCAACTGCGAATTATTGACAAATCGATACGAAGGTGAACCTGATTCATCAATATCAAATTCTGCTTTCACATCTCGTACAACCACTGTTTTATAGCCTGTATCAATACATGCTCCCGAATCTTTAGATAATGGTGCAAGCATCATTTTGTAAATTCCGCTTTTTACAAAAGAGTATTTGATGATGGTATCAGGTAATAATTTATCAAGTGTACTTCCATCTCCAAAATTCCATTTGAATTTATTATAGGTTGTATCGCATCTGGCTTTAAAAGTATCAACCGAATTAGGGCAAATACTATCAGGACCAATTATTTTTGCAAAGGCACGAGGCAATACTCTAACAGATCTTACAGGCAACTCGGTGGTAGTATCCGGAAAATATGCACGACATGTTTTCAATGTATTTGTTGCAGGATCTCGAATGGTATCTTGTCCGAATAATCGTATTTTATAAATGCCCGGATTTGAGTACATGAAATAAATATCAGTATCGCGTTTGGTAGAGAAAATAGAATTATTAGGGTCGTGGAAAATCCACTGCCAATTGGTGAGTTGATAGCCGGTTGTATTTTTTAGATGAACTGTTAATGGTAAACATTTTACTGTATCGCCAATGATGTCAAACTTTGGTTGAGGACCTTTTATGTTTATTGTTTTAGTTATCGAATCGCTACAACCAATAGTTGTTGTAACGATTAACTTTATTGAAAAAATACCATTAGAGGTAAACTCATGTTGCGGATTTTGTAAAATACTTCTTGGTTTATTATCGCTGAATTGCCACTCCCATGTTGCAATTTGATCGTTACCAATTATTGCAGTTGAATCAAAAAGATTTAAGAAAAATGGTGCGCAATATTGTGTATTCTGAAACCATTTTATTTCGGGATCAATACCAATTACACTTATCGAATCCATTGCTGTGATGGTATCACGACAACCAATACTATCTTGCATGGCAAGCCTTATGTAATACACACCAGGCTTTTTATATTTAACAACAGGATTGTGTCCGGTTAAACTAAAACCATTTCCATCACCAATATCCCACCATAACTTTTCGAGATTTGCTTTGGCTCGTAATGTGTCTTCCCAAAATGGTTTCGAACTTGTATAATATCGAACATAATCCATCATTTTAACGGTATCGCCTAAACACAAAACTGTTTTCGAGAATGCAATATCTTTTTGAAAACCAAGAGGTATAAAATCCTGAAATGTTTCGGAACAACCTCGTGTATTTACAAGCGTAATATTTATAAATACCACACCCATATATGGAGAGGTATATTTCTGTCCATGAATAATTGAATCGTTTGGAGGAACTAAATTTTGAATAATATTTTTATTGTAAAGAATTGTTGCAAATCCCTGACTGAGATAACTGCTATGTGTTTCAAAAGTCCAGTTGGCAATTACAATACTATCCTGAACAGAATCAACCATATTTACATCCATTACATAAGGAGCACATTTACCAATGGTAACTCCATTTTGTAACTTGGGAATGAATGCTGGCAAAACCGGAATAAGAAAAATTTTATAATGATACCAAGCTGTATCGTAACAAAAAACTCCACTGTTATTTTTTCCATTTCTAACAACTGCACCATAAGTAATCCATCCACTCGAGTCGCAAGTTTTTGAATAGGTATAGGTAATTTTTACTGTACCTGCATTTAACGGAAGCCACGCCTGAGGCTTACAAGCCGAGTCGGGACAGAGCCAAGCTGAATCATAACCACACTCAGGCAACAAGATCG